>DNIP01000040.1:3338-9606 GCA_003499325.1 Oscillospiraceae bacterium | reverse complement strand
TAATAATAAACGCACATGAAACACGTCTTCGGATCAACACTACGGAGGTTTTTATGAAGAAGAAGTTTAAGAAGATTATTTCAATTATTATGGTAGCCGCGGTCATCGCGAGTGTCATTGTTGTCGGTACGGTTTCGTCCTCGGCATCCGGCACGGGCGTTGGTCTGGCGGAATGGGCGCTGAACGCCTACTACTCCAAATGGAGCTATGTATACGGCGGTTCTACCCCGGGCGCGGTTGACTGCTCCGGTCTGATCTATTCCTATGCGGGCGGTTATCGTGTCGGCGACGCACAGACCTTCAACTCCGACTATCGCGGTTCGATGTCCGGCGGCATCCCGAATATCCACGGTCTCGGTCTGTATCAGCCCGGTCACGTCGGCGTTTATGTCGGTGACGGCATGGCGGTTGACGCGCGCGGCGACGACTACGGCGTATGCTATGAGAGCGTATGGAGCCACGGCTGGACTCAGTACTTCAAGGTTCCCGGCGTCTCCTACCCCGACACAGGCTGGGTAGAATTTGACGGCGACTACTATTATTATGAGGACGGCGAGTATCTCGCGGACACCACCAGAACCATCGACGGCGAGACCTATGTTTTCGCTTCCTCCGGTAAGTCCACCAGCTCCCCCTCTTCCGCAAGCGCAAGCTCCGGTTCAAGCTCCTCAAGCGCATCCTCCTCTTCCGATAACGAGACCAAGTCCACTTCCCTGAAGAAGGGCTCCACCGGCTCCGAGGTCGAGAAGATGCAGCAAAGACTGGCTGACTTAGGCTATTACACCGGCGCTGTTGACGGCGTATTTGGCGACAGCACGGAAGAAGCGTTCAAGCGCTTCCAGGAAGCCGCAGGTCTGTATGTAGACGGCGTTGCAGGCTCCGACTTAGAGGTTCTCTATGCGGATGACGCTCCCGCCTATCAGGCAGAGGAAAAAGAAGAAGAGATCGCTTCCGAAAAGGAAGAGGTTGCCGATACCGGCGCTCAGGCTGACATTCAGCCCGCTGATATCACCACAGAACAGGCTCTTGTCTCTCTGTTCTTCAGCAACGGCGACTACAGCGACGACGTCGCGAAGATCCAGAACCGACTGATCACCTTAGGTTATCTCGAGGGTACTGCTGATGGCGAGTACGGCACCGGTACCGAGACCGCTGTCATGGGCTTCCAGAGCAACAACGACCTGGCTGTGACCGGCGTTGTCGAGCAGAACACCTATGACAAGCTCTTCTCCGACAGTGCTGTCGCGGCTCCCAAGGCAGAGGTACAGGAGGCTGAGGAGCCCGCTGCCGACGCAGAGGTTCAGCCCCAGGCAAACCTGCCCAAGACAACCACCGAGAACAAGGCTTCTACAGGCTCTGTCAGCACGCCCAAGGCCAACAATGCTCCCGACACCAAGGTCGAGAAGGATACCACCGAGATCTCTTCCAAGGGTCTCGAGGCCATCGCCTCCTCCTCCCCCTTCAAGCGCGGCGCAAACGGCTCCAACTTCGAATTCCTGATCTGGCTGGCGATCATGATCGTCGTCATGCTGATCACCTTCACGGTTGTATACGTGATCGAAAAGAAAAAGCAGAGAGCCCACAGAGGCAGACGCTTCCAGTAATAAAATGATAAAGCGGTACGAGAAATCGTGCCGCTTTCATTTTTTATGAACCTTTCCTCTCCCCCAACGCTCTAATAAACAGAAACGTTTCAAATCTGAAAAGGAGCGAATGCTATGAAAGACAAATTACAACACGCGATGAAACCTACTCCCGATCGGTTTCGCTACGCGGTACAGACGGCTGTCGACGAAGCGGTTACACGACCCGCGCCAAAAAGAAGGCTCTCCAAGGGCTGGTGCGTCGCGATCGCCGTCATCATCTTAGCCGCCTTGATCCCCTCCGCCGTTTTCGGAGCAAGCAAGCTATATGGTGTTCTTATCAAGCCGATCGACAACTACGGTTTAGCTATCGGAATGGAAGAAACACAGACGTCAACCGATTATCCTCTCTACGTCAAAATGCACGTTGACGTCCCCAACGGCTTTGCCGTTGTACCTGACACAGAAGATTTAAAGTATTGCAAAGCAGATAACAAAGAAGCGTTTGACAGCGGCTTTTCCTTGCTTCCTATGCGCTATGCGGATCCCGATCAACAGGCATATATTGCCAATGTCGATAGCTATGAGGAATGTGTCGTCAGCGGTCATCAAGCGTATAAAGTAACGGTCAAAAACGTGAAAGGAACATGGAAGCAACTCTATGTCTACTATGAGGACGTTAACGTTATGCTTCTGATCTATCACAAGGACGTGACCGACGAACAGATCAAGGACTTTGTCAGCGGTATCAACTTCACCGAGGGTACCGCCGATGATCACACCGTCCTCAACGAGCCATACGACGAACGTCAGGATTCTGCTGTCACATACAAATATGAAGAAACCTTTGTTGAAAAGCCGCTTGATACCAAGCTGACCTTTATGCATTACTCCCCTATCACTGAGGACGAGAGCCAACGTTATACTGCACAAATCACCAATGTACGTCTCACAGACAATATCAGCGAGTTGGACGAAAGCTGTTTTAACCGCTTTCCTGATACGATCGCGCAGGAAAACGGCAGGCTTATTCCAAAAGAATTTACCACTTTCAAAGAGGGCGACGGCTTCAGCTCTACCTATGAGGAACTAAGCGTCGAGCAAAAGGAACAAAAGCTGATCCTCGCCAAAATCACCTACGAAAACCTGACCAACGAGGACGTAGAATTGTACATTCCATACCGTGCGAATGTGCTGAATAAAGACGGAAACGAATTCAGCCATGCAGAGAGTATCGACCCGAAAGAAGGTATCTACAGCACCGCTTGCTGTGACACCGAGATCGCCTATCTCTCACCCCACGGCGAGGGAAAGAGCTTCTATATCCCTACTCTTCCCGCACATGAAACCATGACCGTAACCATCGGCATACGTTGTAACGCGGATATGCTCGATCATGTTTATCTTACCATCGACGGCATAAACGATATCATCGATCCTATCTATGACGGCGACAGCAACTATACTACCTATCTTTTCAAGGTGCTCGAAGATGATCGATAATCATAGCTTTGCGATGCTCGTCACAGCACAGACAGACACGCTGTATCGCATCTCCATGTCCATGCTCAAAAACGAGAACGACGCGCAGGACGCGGTGCACGAAGCGATCCTATGCGCCTACCAAAACAGAAAACGGCTGCGGCAGGAGCAATACTTCGGCACATGGCTTGTGCGTATCCTGATCAATGTATGCCATAAAATGATTAAAGCGCGTAAGCGATACTCGGATATCGGGGAATCGCTCCCCGATATCGCTTCGCGCGATAATCCGTACACCTCCGTGGAGATCGGTGATCTGATCGACAGGCTGCCTGAGAAGATACGCTTGACGTTGATCTTGTTCTATATTGAAGATTATTCTATCAAAGAAATAAAAGAGACTCTCCGTATTCCCGAGGGCACGGTCAAAAGCCGTTTGAACAAGGGTCGCGCGCTGCTCAAAAAATGGTTGGAAAATGACTGATCGCAACGAAATTAGACTATTTACACAGTTTTTCTTCCGTTATTTCTATACACCGTATGATTGATTTTTATTGTTAAAAATTATACAATATAAATAACAATTTATACGGAGGTATATTATGGCAAACAGAATCATTCTTAACAACACTTCCTACCACGGCAAGGGCGCGATCAACGAGATCCCCGCGATTGCTAAGACAAAGGGCTTTACCAAAGTCCTCATCGTCACCGACCCTGATCTGATCAAGTTCAACGTAGCGCAGAAGGTCACCGCGCTTCTGGACGAATGCGGTCTCCCCTATGACGTTTTCTCCGAGGTCAAGGCGAATCCGACCATCGAAAACGTACAGGCTGGCGTGGACGCGTTCAAGGCGGCGAAGGCTGACTCCATCATCGCCATCGGCGGCGGCTCCGCGATGGATACCGCAAAGGCGATCGGCGTGATCATCACCAATCCTGAGTTCGCCGACGTTCGCTCCTTAGAGGGCGTCGCTCCCACCAAGAACCATGCTGTCCCGACCATTGCCGTCCCCACCACAGCGGGCACTGCCGCGGAGGTCACCATCAACTATGTCATCACCGATGTTGAGAAGGAGCGCAAGTTCGTCTGCGTTGACGAGCACGATATCCCCGAGATCGCTGTTGTCGATCCCGATATGATGAGCAGCATGCCCAAGGGGCTGACGGCTTCCACCGGTATGGACGCGCTCACCCACGCGATTGAGGGCTATACCACCGCAGCGGCATGGGAAATGACCGATATGTTCCACCTCGAGGCGATCCGTCTGATCGCAAAGCACCTGCGCGGCGCTGTTGAGAACAAGCCCGAGGACAGAGAGGGCATGGCGCTGGCGCAGTATGTTGCCGGCATGGGCTTCTCGAACGTCGGCTTGGGTATCGCGCACAGTATCGCCCACACCCTCGGCGCGCATTATGACACGCCCCACGGCGTTGCGTGCGCTATGATGCTGCCGATCGTCATGGAATATAACCAGGAGTACACCGGTGAGAAGTTCCGTGAGATCGCGCGCGCAATGGGCGTAGAAGGCGTAGACGCTATGTCGCAGGCTGAGTATCGCAAGGCGGCGATCGACGCGGTCAAACAGCTCTCCAAGGACGTAGGCATCCCCGAGAAGAACGAGAAGGTCAAGGCGGAGGATCTGGATGTGCTCGCCGCAGACGCATACGCGGACGCGTGCCGCCCCGGCAACCCCAGAGAAACCAACGTCGAGGATCTCAAAGAGCTGTATAAGAAGATTATGGCATGATTCTTTAATGCTTCATCCTTATTAATATCTTTGCTGGGAGTCGGAAATTCACCAACTACGCGGCAATCTCCCCATCGACCTATTCACTTAAGCGTCAGAAAAGCAGTACGCTGCTTTATGGGATTGCCACGCTGCAAGCTCCCTCGAATTGACAATTGATAACCATAATAAAAGCTCCCGAATCGTGATGACTCGGGAGCTTTTCATTATGTTTTGAGCCGCTGTTCATGCGGATAAGCGCTTTTATGTTCCCTCAACAAGACGGAATGAAAACGTTACGCGTCCTCTGCGGGGATGTCGCCGGTACAATGCGGGCACTTGGTCGCGTTGATGTTGACCTCTTCACAGCAGTGCGGGCAAATCTTGGTGGTTGCCGCTTCTTCCGCTTCTTCCTTCTTCTTGCCGATGGTCATCAGCTTGTTGATGCCCTTGACCATCAGGAAGATGATCAGCGCCATGATCAGGAAGTTGATGACAGCGGTCAGGAAAGCGCCGTAACGGATCTCGACGTTGCCGACCTTCGCGACCAGCTGAGAGAAATCGAGGTTGCCGAAGAGTCCGAGGATCGGAGAGATGATGTCCTCTGTCAAAGAGGTCACGATCGCACCGAACGCGCCGCCGATGATAACGCCGACTGCCAAATCCATGACATTACCGCGCATGATGAATTCTTTGAATTCGCCAAATAATTTTTTCATGTTCTGCACTCCTTGTTATAATTCTTTATTAGAAAGTCAGTGATAGGCAATCAGGGCTCGGCGTTCATGAAACTCCTCACTCCTAACTCCTCACTCCTAACTTACAATACAACCTTATGGAATACCTTCTTGCCCTTCTTGATGATCACATGACCCTTGTCAAAGGCGTCCTTCGTGACCATATGGAAGATATCGGTGATCTTCTCGTCATCCAGCGAGATACCGCCCTGCTTGATCAGGCGCTTGCCCTCGCCCTTAGAGGGAATCAGGTTGCATTTGATCAGCAGATCGAGGATCGAGATACCCTCGTCAGTGAAGTCATCCTCGGTGATCTCGGTGGTCGGCATATTATCGGTGTCGGCGCCGCCGCCAAAGAGTGCCCGAGCACCCTCCTGCGCCTTGTTCGCCTCTTCCTCACCGTGGATCATCTTGGTCAGCTCATAGGCTAAGATCTCCTTCGCCTTGTTCAGCTGTGAGCCCTCCCACGCTGCCATCTGCTCGATCTCTTCAAGCGGCAGGAAGGTCAGCATCTTAAGGCACTTGATGACGTCGGCGTCATCGACATTACGCCAATACTGATAGAATTCGAACGGGGTAGTCTTGTTCGCGTCGAGCCATACAGCGCCCTTCTGGGTCTTGCCCATCTTCTTGCCCTCACTGTTGAGGAGCAGGTTGATGGTCATGGCGTAGGCATCCTTACCGAGCTTTCTGCGGATCAGCTCCGTACCGCCGAGCATATTGCTCCACTGGTCGT
>DNIP01000040.1:2523-3154 GCA_003499325.1 Oscillospiraceae bacterium | reverse complement strand
GCTTGTAGCACTCGGCGCGCAGCATATTGTTGACCGAGAAGCACGCGCCGACCTCGCGGAGCAGCTCAACGTAGTTGAGGTCAAGCAGCCAATCGGCGTTGTTGACCATCATCGCCTTGTCCTCGGAGAAGTCGATAAACTTCGCCATCTGCTCTTTAAAGCAATCGCAATTGTGCTGGATGGTCTCCTTGGTCATCATCTGGCGCATATCGGTTCTGCCGGACGGATCGCCGATCATCGCGGTACCGCCGCCGATCAGGGCGATCGGCTTATTGCCCGCAAGCTGTAAGCGCTTCATCAGGCACAGCGCCATAAAGTGACCCACGTGCAGGCTGTCGGCTGTCGGATCAAAGCCGATGTAGAACACAGCCTTACCGTTGTTCACTAAATCTCTGATTTCTTTTTCATCGGTCACCTGCGCGATCAAGCCGCGGGCGACCAGTTCTTCATATACTCCCAAAAGATTTCCTCCTAATCTTAAAACGGTCATTGCGCACCTCATACACGAGATGCGGCAACCGAATCGTAATTTGTCATAATCTGTAGTATAGTATAGCTTTAATTCATTAAAACGTCAAGGGGTTAATGCAGTCGAGGGTGTACGTATTGTAGGGGAGGGGTGCTCCCCGTT
>DNIP01000040.1:0-2424 GCA_003499325.1 Oscillospiraceae bacterium | reverse complement strand
CGCCGAGGAATGCTCCTCCCGAAACATTTCCGTTCAATATCATATAGAGAGAAACAAAATGCTCTTCTCCTATAATATAAGTTATTCTTCCCTTGACGTACTACCACGGGAGGAGCAAGCCCCTCCCCTACTTTTTGGATATTCGACAATGGCGCGTCACCAAATCAAAGATTTGGACAACTCCTCATCACCACGGATCGTCCTCGTCTGTTGCGGTGTCCTCTCCCTCACCATCCGGTTCGGGTGAGCCGAGCATGTTGTTGCGCTCGAGCCAATCGTTATAGGTGATCAGCACCTCACGCGGCTTTGAGCCCTGGTGCGGGCCGACGATGCCCATCTGCTCCATATCGTCGATCATTCTGCCGGCTCTCGCGTAGCCGACCTTTAAGCGGCGCTGGAGCATGGAGGTGGACGCCTGTCCGCTTTCGATGACGAACTTGATCGCGTCCTCCATCATGGAATCGACCTCGGGCGCGTTGCCGGGTGTGACGCCGCTGTCCTTACCCTTGCTGCCGTTGAGCTCCTCCGCGGCGATCTTGCGGATCTTGTCCTCGATCTCCTTGTTATATTCAGCGGTATGGGATTTCTTGAGGAAGGCGGTGACACGGTCGATCTCTTCGTCACGGGTGAAGCAGCACTGTACACGGATCGGCTTCGGCGCGCCGACAGGCGCATACAACAGGTCGCCTCGACCGATCAACTTCTCTGCGCCGCCGGTATCGAGGATCGTGCGCGAGTCAATCTGAGAAGATACCTTCAAGGCGATTCGCGAGGGGATATTCGCCTTGATCAGACCGGTGATGACGTTGACCGTCGGACGCTGGGTCGCGAGAATCAGGTGCATGCCCGCGGCACGCGCCATCTGCGCTAAGCGGCAGATGCTTTCCTCGACCTCAGAGGGCGCCGCCATCATCAAGTCTGCCAACTCGTCGATCGCGATGACGATACGGCACATATGCTCGGTGGGCACCTTTAAGCCGTTGATCTCCAGGCAGGGCTGTTCCTCCGCCTCGGGATCGTAATCGGGCTTTTGCTTTTGTTCTTCTATGTAAGCGAGGTTTTTATCGACCAGCTCGTTGAAGCTGTCGATACCCTTACAGTCATATTCCGAAAAAACACGATAGCGCTGGAGCATCTCGGAGACCGCCCAGTTCAGCGCGCCCGCCGCCTTTTTCGCGTCGGAAACAACGGGTACGAGCAGATGCGGGATCCCCTTATATTTGCTGAATTCGACCATCTTCGGGTCAACCAACAGAAGCTTGACCTCGTCAGGCGTCGCCTTGAAGAGGATCGACATCAACAGCGCGTTGACGCAGACCGACTTACCGGAGCCGGTAGTACCGGCAATCAGCAGGTGGGGCATCTTCGCCAGATCGGTGGTGATGATCTCACCCGAGATATCTCTGCCCAATACACAGTTGAGCTTGCTCTTGTGATTGCGGAATTCGTCCGTCTCGACCAGCTCGCGGAGCGTGACCATCGAGGTGACCTTGTTCGGTACCTCGATACCGACCGCCGCCTTGCCGGGGATCGGCGCTTCGATACGCACGCCGTTGGCGGCGAGGTTCAGCGCGATATCGTCGGACAGGTTCGTGATCTTGCTGATCTTCACGCCGGGCGCGGGCTGCAGCTCATAGCGGGTGACTGACGGGCCGCGGCAGATATCGACGATATTCGCCTTGACGCCGAAGCTGTTGAGGGTCTCGACCAGCTTAGTGGCGTTATTCTGCATTTCCATATAAGCGCTCTCGCTCTCACTGTCCACAGCGGGCTCAAGCAGCTTGGTGGGCGGATAGACATACTGCGTCTGCTCCGCTTTTTGATTCTGCTTGACCTCGGCGCCGACGCGGCGGGTCTCACCCTTCAGGTCAAAGGTGTCCTCGGTGTTATACTCGTCGAGAGCTTCATCCTCCGCGGTGCCCGGATCGGGCTGTTTCGCTCCCGCGGACATCTTGTGCGATCTCTTTTTATCGGAAATACGGCGCGCCACATCGGAGGCGGAAAGCTCCTCGTCGGGCACGACGCCGGAATTCGCGTTGCGGATAATGTTGATGATATCCTGATCCTGCTGTTCCTCGGCGATCTCGGCCGCGTCCTTGGCGCGCGGCTTCTTGCCGGGCTTGTCCAGCGGGATGTCGATACGGTCACTCGACCGTCTGGTTAAGCGCGGTTCGGAAACGGTATAGTCGGGGTAATCCTCATCCTGTGAGCGATTGCCCAAGCGCTCGAACTCCTCGCTCTCTTCCCTCTCGCGCCGGCGTTCCTCACGCCGCTCGGTGCGGCGCTCATGGATCTGACGCTGTCTTTCGCGGGTTCTGGTATAGCCCTTCTTCGCGACGTTGGCGATATCCACCAGTGTGACGCCGAACAGCACCATGATCGCGGCGATCAGGATGATAAACGAGGTAATGACGGCGGGAGCGG
>DNIP01000038.1:8870-16491 GCA_003499325.1 Oscillospiraceae bacterium | reverse complement strand
ATCTTTATCCTATTATTATTTTGTTATTATATCATAAAAAGATAAATAATGCAAGGATGACACGCAGAAGGGGCTATCGTATGAAGCATAACGATAGCCCCTTGTATGTGACATGATAGGATTAATCAGCCTGTGCCGCTGTCATCAGATCCTTGCCCGCGTTCCATGCCTTGCCGACCTTGTCGCCGACCACATAGTAGCCTGAGCGGAACTGATCGAAGATCAGAGCGTTCAGCTTTTCGGGAACAATCTTACCGTCCTCGGCGACGACCGCTTCATCCGCGCTGACGTTGACGATCGTGCCGACCACCGCGTGCAGGTTGTCGGTCTGCGTGATCTCGGCAAGCTCGCACTCGATCGTCAGGGGGAACTCCGTGATAATCGGCGCGTTGACGTGAGCGCTCTTGTCTGCGTGACAGCCGGATTTGATGAATTTATCGGGCATCTTGTTGCCGGTCGCGATACCGAAGAAATCTGCGGCATCCATATGCTCCCTGTCGGCGATGCTGACGGTGAACGCCTTTGTCTGACGGATCGCCTTGGTGGTGGCGTGATCCTCATCGATGAACAGCGCGATCTTGTCCATGCCGCTGATCATGCCCCATGCGGCGTTCATCGCCTGTACGGTGCCGTTCTCGTCATAGGCGGCGACGATCAGTACGGGCATCGGGTAGACGGCGGGTAGTTTTCCTAAATCTTTTCTCATGATGAAACCTCCTATAGATAATATAATAATGCAGTTTACAGACGGGCGTATTCTTCGTCGGAGACGGGCTCACACCATTCGGTGGACGCGTTCTCGCCGCTGATCTCCAGCGCTAAGTGAGAGAACCAGCTGTCCTTCGCCGCGCCGTGCCAGTGCTTGACGTTGGGCGGGATGTTGACGACGGAGCCCTCGTGCAGCTCGACAGCCTCCTTGCCCTCTTCCTGATACCAGCCCTTGCCGCCGACGCCAATCAGCATCTGACCGCCGCCCGACGTGGCATGGTGGATGTGCCAGTTATTGCGGCATGACGGCTCAAAGGTGACGTTGAACACGGGCACCTGCTGCGTGGAGAGCGGCGCCAGATAGCTCTGTCCGATGAAGTAGTCGCCGTAGGGATTCGGCTCGCCGATAGGGAAGAAGATGGAGTTTTGGAATCTGTCCTTATCACTCAGCGCAGGCGCTTCCTCGTTCCAGATCTCCTTGGCGAGGCGGAACACCGCCCAGCCCTTCGGCCAGCCTACGTACATTGTCGCGTGGGTGATGATCGCCGCGATCTCGTCCTTGGTCACGCCGTGAGCCTTGGCGTTTTGCAGATGATAAGAGAGGGAGGAGTCGGTGATACCCGACGCCATCAGCGATACGACCGTGATGATGCATTTAGTCTTGACGTCGATCGCTTCTTCGTTCCACACCTCGCCGAACAGTACGTCGTCATTGAGGTGCGCGAACATCGGAGAAAACGCGCCGAGCTGCTCTCTGCCGGCGGTTTGCGTGATTTTTTTCATGTTATCAGTCCTTTGCATTTTTCTTTCATTATACCGAACCGATGGCGGTTCTTCAAGCGTTATAAAGTGATTTGTTGAGATTTTTTGCATACAGATTGCACCTTATATAAGGGCAGGCTGACCCGAGTAGGGGATCAGGCTTTTCCTCGGTCGATCAGCTCGATTTTCTGCTGTCTTGACAGCTGCTTGATGCGATACTCGCGGCTCATCGCCTCCTGCTTGGTCGCGAAATGCTCCGTGTAGACGAGCTCAACAGGTCGCCGCGGCGCGGTATATTTCGACGCCGTGCCTGCGTTATGGGCGGCAAGGCGCTTTTCGAGATCATTCGTCCATCCGCAGTAAAAGGTGCCGTCGGCACATCTCAGGATATAGGTGTAATTGTGTTGATCGTTTGCGCTGCTCATGGGTTCCTCACTGTCGTCAATGGTAACTATGGATATGATACACCAAAAATGGCGGTTTGTCCATGACAAAAACAGTTTATAAAAATGCTTGACAAACAAAATATAAGCTGATATACTATTTGAGTAAGGCTAGACTAACTGTCTGAGCTTTTTATTTAACCCCAAAGGTTAGCTTTGGCTAATTAGGTTAGCAAATCATAACTCTATCGCAAAAGGAGATCGCTATGCCGCTCACCTTAGCCGTTGTCGGCGAAGAAAACATCATCAAACGAATCGGCGGAAACGCACAGGTCAGAGCCCATCTGCAAAATCTGGGCTTTGTATCCGGCGCGGCCGTCACGGTTGTCAGCTCGATGGGCGGCAACCTGATTGTGAATGTCAAAGATACACGTATCGCCATCAGCAAAGAGATGGCGCAGAAGATTTATATATAATCGTCATTGCGAACCCCGCACGCTGGGCGGGGTGTGGCAATCTCAACCGATTGGATCGTTTGATGACTGCCTGTGATGACAGAGCATAAAGGAGGATGAGTATGAGAACATTGAAAGAGGTTGCCATCGGCAGCACCTGCAAGGTCAAAAAGCTCCACGGTGAGGGCGCGGTCAAGCGCCGTATCATGGATATGGGCATCACCAAGGGCGTCGAGATCAAGGTGCAGAAGGTCGCTCCCTTGGGCGATCCGATGGAGGTCACCGTGCGCGGCTATCAGCTGTCGATCCGCAAGGCGGACGCCGAGATGGTCGAGGTAGAATGACGCGGACGCGGACGCGTGCGTCTTTTTCTGTCTCTATTTAATGCAGGCAGTATCGGATCATCAAAGATAAGCATTTTCCGCTTGATATCACGTAGCTCCCAATGAAAAGCGGATCATTAGCGCAGCTTTTGGCGCGCTATATTTTTTCACCATTAGTTAGCTTAAGACAACCAAGAAATGAGGTATGGATATGAATATCAAGATTGCCTTGGCGGGCAACCCGAACAGCGGTAAGACCACCCTGTTCAATGCCCTGACAGGCGCGAATCAGTTCGTCGGCAACTGGCCCGGCGTAACGGTCGAGAAAAAGGAAGGTAAGCTCAAAAAGCACAGCGACGTGACCATCACCGACCTGCCCGGTATCTACTCACTCTCTCCCTACACGCTGGAGGAGGTCGTGGCGCGAAACTATCTGATCGAAGAACGCCCCGACGCGATCCTCAATATCGTTGACGGTACCAACCTGGAGCGTAATTTGTACTTAACTACCCAGCTCTGTGAGCTCGGCATCCCCGTCGTCATCGCCATCAACATGATGGACGTTGTTGAGAAAACGGGCGTTCGGATCAACACCGCGGAGCTCAGCCGTCAGCTGGGCTGCAAGGTTGTTGCGATCTCCGCCTTAAAGGGCAAGGGCGTGTTGGACGCCGCGGAGGAAGCGATCAAGGCGGCAGAGGAGAAGAAGCCCGTCCCCAAGCATCCGTTCGACGGAGCGGTCGAGCATGCGATCGCGCATATCGAAGAGGCCTGCGTCCATGATATGCCCGAGGAGGAGCAGAGATGGTACGCGGTCAAGATCTTTGAGCGCGACGATAAGGTTGTAGAAAAGCTCAACCTGAGCAAAGAGATCCTCGATCACATTGAAAAGGATATCAAGGCTGTAGAGGACGAATATGACGATGACGCGGAGTCGATCATTACCAACGAGCGTTATGTCTATATCGGCAAGATCCTGGGCGGCGTATATAAGAATAAGCAAAAGGGACAGCTCTCGACCTCCGACAAGATCGATAAGATCGTCACCAACCGCTGGCTGGGTCTGCCGATCTTCATGGTCGTTATGTTCCTCGTGTACTATATCTCCATGGTCACGGTCGGTTCCGCGGCGACAGACTGGGCGAACGACGGTCTGTTCGGCGACGGCTTCCACCTGTTCGGTATCGGTACCGCGCAGTATGAGGAGCATGCCGACGCGATCGGCAAGCTGACCGGCGCGGCGCAATCGGCAGGCAATGAGGATCTGCTCGCGGCGCTCGACTTTGAATCGGAAAAATATGACGCGAACGCGGCTGTGACCTCCGTCAAGAATTTCGCCGCAAGCGTCAAGGACAGCGACGAATTCACCTTTGACGTCGAGGATGAAGAGACCCTCGAGGTGAAGAAGGAGACCATCACCGGTAAGGACGTCAAGGATGCGGCGGATATCTTTGTCAAGAACGAGGGTAAGCCCGACGACCCCGCCGAATTCGGCGTATGGGTACCCGGTATTCCCGTCGTTGTCGGTAACTGGCTGGAGGCCGCCAAGGCTCCCGAATGGCTCTCGAGCCTGATCCTCGACGGTATCATCGCCGGCGTGGGCGCGGTGCTCGGCTTTGTCCCGCAGATGCTCGTCTTGTTCTTCCTGCTCGCGTTCCTCGAGTCCTGCGGCTATATGGCGCGTATCGCCTTTGTCCTCGACCGTATCTTCCGCCGTTTCGGTCTGTCGGGTAAGTCTTTCATCCCGATCCTGATCGGAACGGGCTGCGGCATCCCCGGCATTATGGCGTCGCGTACCATTGAGAATGAGCGCGACCGCCGCATGACCATCATGACCACCACCTTCATCCCCTGCGGCGCAAAAATACCCTTTATCTCGATGATCGCGGGCGCGATCTTCGGCGGCTCTCCGTGGGTCGCGACTGGCGCATATTTCATCGGCATGGCGGCGATCATCATCTCCGGTATCATGCTCAAAAAGACCAAGCCCTTTGCGGGCGAGCCCGCTCCGTTCGTTATGGAGCTGCCCGCTTATCACTGGCCGACCCTCGGCAACGTGCTCCGTTCCATGTGGGAGCGTGGCTGGTCGTTCATCAAAAAGGCAGGTACCATCATCCTGCTCTCCACCATCGTTCTGTGGTTCCTCAGCCGCTTTGGCTGGGTCGACGGCAGCTTTACCATGCTGGGTGAGGAGGAGATCGGCAACAGCATCCTCGCCGTGATCGGTAACGGTATCGCGTGGATCTTCGCACCACTCGGCTGGGGCAACTGGCAGGCGGCTGTCGCCTCCATCACCGGCCTGATCGCCAAGGAGAACATCGTCGGTACGATGGGTGTCCTCTACGGCGGCGGAGAAATGTCCACATGGGCGACGCTGGCGAGCGTATTCACCGGTGTGACAGGCTTCTCGTTCCTCGTGTTCAACCTGCTGTGCGCGCCGTGCTTTGCGGCGATGGGCGCGATCAGACGTGAGATGAACTCCGGCAAGTGGACGGCGTTCGCGATCGCCTATCAGTGCATCTTTGCGTATGTGATCGCGCTGTGCATCAACCAGATCGGCGGCGCCTTCACCGGCAACCTGAATGTATTCGGACTGATCGTTGCGATCCTGCTGATCGCGTTCATGCTGTATATGCTCTTCAGACCTTATAAGGAAGCGAATAAGCTGACCAAGGACGTCAAGATCAAGTAAGCGGTTGAGCGCTTTTGCCCTCGCAAAACCCTTGGATAAGAAGGAGTGAAATGTATGTTCACATGGATATCGAATAACATCGGCACAATCATCATCTGTGCGGTGCTGATTGCGATCGTCACGGCGATCATATTCAGCATGATCAAAAAGAAAAAACAGGGTAAGTCGGTGGTATGCAGCTGCGGCAACTGCAAGCACTGTGCGATGTCCGGCTCCTGTCATAAGCAATAGTTTTCCTCTGAGTACCGAGTGCCCAAAGCGCTCGGTACTTTTTGTTAAATGACAAAGATTTTGTAGGGACGACCGCCGCTACGTTATCAATGAAGGATGTTCAAATACGGAGGATTCCCCCATGTAGGGGTCGTCGGGCACGCGTGTCCGACGACTCGTTCAGGTGAGATTTTCTTCGCGAAAAAATGGATATAAACGAAAAGTCATGGGATGTCGCAAGCGTCATCCCCTACGATAAACATTGCAGAGGATTTGTAGGGGAGGGGCTTGCTCCTCCCGCGGTAGGGCGTTGCTTAAAAAGCAAATCCTATTGAGGAGATGTGCGTACCGCATAGCAGAATGTTGTGTTTCTATCTGTCGTTCCCGATAACAGAAACGCCCGTCATTCTGCGGATGGTCAATGACCATCCCTACGGAGGGTGCGATTTGCTTCGCGTATTGATAAGATTTAGTGGAAAGGTGTCGGTACGTCGCAAGCGCCGTACCCTACGGAAAGACCGGTTCCATTTGATAAACAATGAAAAAATATTGAAAAAGCGCATAAATTTCCCTTGACAAACTCATTTATGTTTGATACAATATAATTGCACAAGAGAGAAAGAGGTGCAACAGAAATGGAAATGAGCTATAAAGAAGAAATGAAGCTCGAGAATCAGCTGTGCTTTCCGCTGTACGCGGCGGCGCGGAGTGTGACGGCGCTGTATACGCCGTACCTCAGGCCGCTCGGGCTGACCTACACCCAGTACATCGTCTTTTTGGTGCTGTGGGAAAAGGACGGCATCCCTGTGGGTGAGCTCGGCAAGCGGCTGATGCTCGACAGCGGCACGCTCTCCCCGCTTCTCAAAAAGATGCGGCAGGCGGGGTATATCGAAAAGCGCCAGAGCGCGGAGGATGAGCGCTCCTTCCTGATCACCCTGACCGATAAGGGCAGGGCGCTCCAGGAGCAGGCGCGTGAGATCCCGCGCAAGGTCGGCGGCTGTATCGCGCTCACCCCCGAAAAAGCCGCTCAATTATATCAGCTGTTGTATGAGCTTCTGGGAAAAGAACCATCATAATGAATAATGAACCGAAAGGAGAATGACAAATGAAAACAGTATACGATTTTACAGTAAAAGACAGAAAAGGGAACGACGTCAGCCTTGCCGATTACAAGGGCAAGCTGCTGTTGATCGTCAACACGGCGACAGGCTGCGGCTTCACTCCGCACTATGAGCCGCTTGAAGCAATGTACCGCGATCTGCGCGACAAGGGTTTGGAGATCCTCGACTTCCCGTGCAACCAGTTCGCGAATCAGGCGCCCGGAGATGAGGAGGAGATCCACAACTTCTGCACGCTGAAATTCGGCACCGACTTCCCCCAGTTCAAGAAGATCGACGTCAACGGCGACAATGCCGATCCGCTGTTTGCGTTCCTCGCGACAGAAAAGCCGTTTGAGGGCTTCGGCAAGGGGCTCAAGAACAAGGCGCTGAACAAGTTCGCTGATATGAACAACAAGGCGTTCGGCGACAAAGCGTATATCAAATGGAACTTCACCAAGTTCCTCGTTGACCGCGAGGGCAATGTGATCGCCCGTTTTGAGCCGACCGTCGATATGAAGGACGTTAGAAAAGCGGTCGAAGAAGCGCTCTGAGGTAATGGCATATGAAGGTCGCAGTCAGATATTACACCAAAACGGGTAACACCGAAAAGCTCGCCAACGCGGTCGCCGAAGCGGTCGGCGTCAAGGCGCTGCCGATCAGTGAACCCATCGATGAACCTGTCGATATCCTCTTCCTCGGCAACTCCTATTATGCGTTCAGCATCGACCCCGAGGTACGGAATTTTGTCCGCTCGCTGGACAGCAGCAAGGTGAAGCGCATCGTCAACTTCGGCTCCGCCGCCATGCTCAACTCCACATGGAAAAAGGTGAAGGCGGAGGCGGATCAGGTCGGTATTACGATGGATGACCGTGAATTCCACTGCAAGGGCGAGTTCAAGGGACTCCACAAGGGCAGACCCAATGAGAGTGATTTGAAGAAAGCCGCGGCGTTTGCGAGAAAGATCATAAAATAATACTAAGTATCATTAAAA
>DNIP01000038.1:0-8693 GCA_003499325.1 Oscillospiraceae bacterium | reverse complement strand
TTTAATGGATACTTAGTATAAAACAAACCGGTAACTGAACAAATCGGTTACCGGTTTTGTCTATATTGTTATTTGATTATTCCAGATTTCGACATTCCTTGAGCAGGGAGATGATCGGCAAATGCTGCGGGCACGCGTCCTCGCACTGACCGCATTCGATGCAGTCGCTCGCCTTACCCTTGCCCTCGGTGGCGATTTGGTAAGCGCCTTTGCCGCCGTCCCAGTTGCCTGTCTCCTTGTTCTTGACGGCAAAGATTCCCGGGATGGCAATGTCCATCGGACAGCCCGACACGCAGTATTTGCAGGCGGTACAGCCGATGGTATTATCCTTTTGCAGTTCCTTCTGCGCGGCGGCGATCACCTTGTATTCCTCGTCGCTCAGCGGCTGAAAGTCCTTCATATACGAGAGATTATCCTCCATTTGCTCCTCGGTGGACATACCCGAGAGAACGGTGATCACGCCCTCGAGCGACGCGGCATAGCGGATGCCCCAGGAAGCATACGACAGCTCGGGACGCGCCTCCTTGAACAGGCGCTTGATATCATCGTTCGGATTCGCGAGTGCGCCTCCCTTCAAGGGCTCCATGATCGTTATGGAGACATTGTGCCTGCGCGCGATCTCGTAGCATTCCCCGGACGCGACGCCGGGGTTATCCCAGTCGGCGTAGTTGATTTGCAATTGGATAAAGTCCACGTCGGGGTGCTCCGTCAACAGCTGATCGAGCAGCATCGGATCGCCGTGGAACGAAAAGCCGTAGTAGCGGATGAGTCCCTCCGCCTTTTTCTCACGGGCGAAATCCCAGATGTGAAAGTCCTCGTACTTTTTATAATTGTTCCTGTCCAGCGCGTGCAGGAGATAATAGTCGAAGTAGCCCGCGCCGGTGCGTTTGAGACTGGTGAAGAACTGTTGCTTCGCCGTTTCCTCCGTCAAGCCCGACAACGTAGCGTTGAGCTTGGTGCACAGGGTGAAGCTCTCGCGCGGATGGCGGTCGATCAGCGCTTCCTTGGTCACGCGCTCACTGTCGCCGTCGTCATAGACAAAGGCGGTGTCAAAATAGGTGCCGCCTTCTTCGATAAAGCGGTCGACCATCTGCGATACCCTCTCGGTATCGTTCGAGCCATCCTCGCGCTTTGGCAGGCGCATGAGCCCAAAGCCGAGTTTGAATACATCTTTTCCAAACCAATCAGACATGTTCTGTTCCTTTCCTTAATTCCATCAGGCGCTGTTTGAGCGCGGTAGTCCCCTCTTCGGGGTCATCGATCAGGGCGACCGTCTGTTCCATCGGACAGATACCGTCACCCCTGCGGTTGATGATTTTTTCCGTGAGCGTGCCGTAGGCGCAGGGGGTATCGTGCTGTTGCAGATAGTCATACCCTGCTCTCGACATCACTTCGCCGTACACCTCGCGGATCCCCGCCTTGATGAACAGCATCGCCGCCGCCTTGCCGACGATGATATCGGCGACAGCATAGCCGCGCAGATCGCGACCCTCTTCCATCAAGCGGAGCATCGGCGAGATCCCACGGCCGTCATCGGTAAAAAGCTCGCCGTCCCTGCACAGGCAAATGCTGTGACCGTCAAGGTGAGCCTTTGCAAGCTCGATATCAGTCATCATTCTTGACCAAAACCGCGCGCAGGGCGATGATCAGCAGCGGTACCGCGATTGCCTGGATCAGCAGTCCGAGCCATCCCACGACAATCTGTCCCCAAATCATCTGAGGGGAGAACGGCGCAATGCTTTGGAAGATCGCGACCAGTCCGAGGAACACGGCGCGACCCGCGAGCTGAGCGAGGATCACGGCAGGGAATGCCCACAAGCCGTTTTCATATATTTTCTTCGAGAAAAGTCCCGATACCAGCGCGAATACAGCAAGCTCCGCCATCATGAACGGCAGTCGCGGCAGGGCGGGCATTGCGCTGCCCATCAGCGAGGTGATCGCAAAGCTGACGACAGGAGAGAGCATGCCGACCGCCAGCGCCCATTTCCATCCCAGCAGACAACCGCCGATCAGCACCGGCAGGTACATCGGCAGGAGCTGAACGCCGCCCGGCTGTCCGAGCGCGATATGGACGATCTGCGGCAGGACGACCGCTAAAGCGATCAGCCCGACGGATAAAACCGCGTTCAGGGTGAGCTTTTTTTGAGTGGTTGCGTTTTGTTTGGTCAATACATTGTCTAACATAATCATTCTCCTATCGGTAATCATGCTATTATTGATTATATGATAACAAGAATCCGCCCTGTGCGCAAGAGATTTTTTGCATGATTAATAACGGAATGTTGCAGGTTTTTCATATTTATTGACTTTGTGGATGGAATCATATAGAATTGAGCTAACAAATTGTCGGGGAGATTTCCCTATGAGGAGTCATTATGAACATTAAGAAGTGGAACGCGCGGCTGTCGCTGCTGACTGTCGTGTTGTTTTTGATACATGAGGGGTATCATTTGTATGCCTACACTGCCATGTATCACAATCCGACTCTGACAAAGGTCACGGGCTACGCGCTTGCCGCGGCGTTGGGACTGCACGTGATCCTGTCGATCATGAGCGTTTTTGTCCTGCATGACGCAAAGATGGTCGCCTAGAAGATCCCGACTCTCGCGTCGATCGCGAAGATGAACCGCAGATAAAGGTGGGGAATATGAAAAGTAATTGTCGAAAATTGAACCATCATCATATACACGACCTTATCGCGATATCGGGAGCGGAGGGCTTCCCTTATCCGATCACGGAGGATATCGCGCGGGTCTATTGCCAAAACAGGGACGCATCTGATACAGGCGTGCAGACCTACGGCATTTTTGAAGACGACAAGCTCGTCAGCGTAATGACCGCCACCTTTTGCTTCGTGTTTCCGTGTGAGGATTTCCCGAGCGGTCGGATCGCGCATATCAGCGGCGCATATACCTTGCCCGATCATCGGCACAGGCATTATGCGACCGCGCTTTTGTCGGCGATAGAGGCGGACGCCAAAGCGTTCGGCGCGGATTATCTCTGCTGTGACAGCACGGCGGACGGCTTATATCTGCGCTTCGGGATGCACCCGACGTCGGATGACGAAACGAGAATGTGGAAAAAGCTAAAAAAAGAGGAGGAAAACATATGATAGAAACAGGTTGGGTATCGATCCTGCCGCCCTTGATCGCGATCGTGCTTGCGCTCGTGACCAAAGAGGTGTATTCGTCACTGTTTTTGGGCGTACTGTCCGGAATGGTGATCTACGTCGTATCGGCGCAGGAGCCGTTCATGGCGGTGTTCTCACGCATGTTCGATATGATGGCGCAGAAAATCGCGGACAACGCGTATATGATCATCTTTTTGGCGCTGTTGTGGGCGGTGATCACGCTGGTCGGCAAGTCCGGCGGCACGGCGGCATACGGCAGATGGGCAGAAAAACGGCTCAAAAATAAGCGCGCGACCCTGCTCACGACCGCCTTATTGGGCGTTTTGATCTTCATCGACGACGGCTTCAACTGTCTGACGATCGGTACAGTCATGCGCCCCATCTATGACCGCCAGCGCATCTCTCGTGAAAAGCTCGCCTATATCATCGACGCGACCGCGGCGCCGGTCTGCATTATCGCGCCTGTGTCCTCATGGGCGGTAGCGGTAGCGTCCGAGGTCAGCGACACCAACGGCTTCCAAACGTTCTTATCCACCGTACCCTATAATCTGTACGCATTGCTCACCATCCTGATGGTCGCGTTCGTGTGCATCACGGGGCTCGACTTCGGCAAGATGCGCAAGGCGGAGGAAAGAACACAGCGCGAGGGCTACAGCGACACCTTGACCGAGGAAATGGATGATGAGAAAGAGAGCAAGGGTCGCGTGATCGATCTGGTACTGCCCATCCTCGTGCTCATTGTCTGCGCGATCTTAGGCATGGCGTATGTCGGCGGCTTCTTCAGCGGCACGCCGTTCTCCGAAGCGATCGGCGCCAACCCCACCGCGGGACTCTCCCTCGGCGCGTTCGCGGGTCTGGTGACCGCTTTTATCCTCTATATCCCCCGCAAGATCATGAAGCCCAAGGAGTTCGCGGGCAATATCGTCAGCGGTATCGGCAGTATCGTACCGCCCATGCTGATTCTGATCCTTTCTTGGACGCTCGGCGGCGTATGCCGTGAGCTGATCGGCACCGGCGAGTTTATCTCGGGCTTTATCGCGTCATCGAACGTGCCGTTACAGCTCTTGCCCTTCGTGGTATTTGTGATCGCGGCGCTGATGTCCTTCTCGATGGGCACATCGTGGGGCACCTTCGGCTTGCTGATCCCCATCGTGACCATGATCTGTTCGGCGACTGCCGGCGCGGAGCTGTTGATCCCCACCCTCGGCGCGACATTGGCAGGCTCCGTCTACGGCGACCACTGCTCACCGATCTCCGACACCACGATCCTCGCCTCGACAGGCGCGCAGTGCGAGCATATCCGCCATGTGGAAACGCAGATCCCTTATGCAACCCTGACGGCTGTCGTCTGTGCGGTCGGCTACCTGATCATCGGCTTCACCAATATGCCGTGGATCGGACTGGGCGTGAGCGCGGTGCTCTTGATCGGCGCAATGCTGATCCTCCACAAGTTCGCCAAGCCCAAGGAAGCGTAACGAAATATAGAAAAAGTTATCCACCGACTTGGATGAGTCGGTGGATTTTTACAGTATATTAATCTGTTTTCAAGCCGATCGGATACGGCGTATTGATACGAGCAAGATAATATTGAATCGCGGTGACGTCGGTCACCTCCAAATCGCCGCTGCCGTCTACATCGCCGCGCATCAGCTCGCTCTTGGTATATGGCGTATCGGTTTGAGTGAGATAGCGCAGGATATGGGTCACATCCGCGGCATCGACCTTGCCGTTACCGTCCGCGTCACCGAGGAGATAGGCTTCGACCTCTCCGCGATAGGACGGCGTGATGTACCAGTAGTTTCCGTTGCCGAGTTCATACGGCTTAAAGTAGAAATCATATCGACCGGACTGTGTGATCGCGACTTCTCTGCCGATGCCGTCGGGATAGACGGTAAATGTGTTGTTGCCGTTATACCGTGCCACCCTCACAACATCACCCTGTGTCAGTTTGACGCTTTCCAGAATCATGGAGTCAGCAGAATAGTCCGTAAAGCGTAACCCCTTGTGGACATTAGTTGTTCCACTGTTATCGCCGTTGATGGAACCGGTAAGGTAGTATTCACCCGGAATATAACCATAGCTGTCGATTGGCGGTTCAGTAGGAGGAACATATGGCGGCGTCCAATTGACCCACACTCCGGCTTCTGCAATCGCTTTGCTGACGTCGGCATTGGACAGATCCAATTGGCTCGCGATATGATCCAATAGCTGCTGATCGGTTTTGCCGGAGTAATCTCGGGCATTACTCAGCGTGTTTTTCAGGAAATCCACCAACGTCTTGTAAGGTGTGGTATTGCTCGGACAGGTCTCACCCACCACATTGCCGATAGAGGAGATTTGAAGTCGGGGACCTAAGTTGGGATGTTTCTTCCATTTTGCTTCCAGACTTGCTTTATTGGCATCGACCGGATTCTCTACCATATTACCGGTACAGTAGGCGGTATCGCCCAGACAGGAGGTATCAAAGAGCAGATCGTAGGTTTGAGCTCCCGTATTTCTGTCAGAAAAAATAATTGCATATTGTATTCCGGGCACGAGGTTCATCAATGAAGGATCATAGGAGCATATGCCATCGCCTCTGTTAGTACCGATCAGCTTTTTAGATCCCCATGGAATCAATTCCGTTCCGGTCGATACTTCGTAGACATAAAATAGCACTTCACTGTTCGAAGACCATCCGGTAGAGTACAAATTGAAGTTGATTGTTTTTCCACTTACACTGGGAATGTCATCAGGTTCATCGGGAGTCGCCGGGCTTCCTTGCAGAATGTGTAGTATGCTATTCGCTTCGCCGTCAGAGAAAACAAACAGCACATCATGGTCGCCGCATTCCATGCGCTGCATATAATCCGCTTTTAGTGTGAGTATTAACGAACCGCTTTCCTTTGTAAAATCACCATAGCTCACCGGCATACCGTCAATATACAGCGCTCTGAACTTGCTGTAGGTCAAAGCATCATTATGGTCAGCTCTGACGGTAAAGGTTTTATCCTCATATGAATAGGTTGTGAAGGTCTGTTCATCGACAGTATAATTGGTGGATTCCAAAGCACCCGGAGCACCGTCCAGCATTCCTTCTCTTTCATAGATGAGTCCGGAATTACAGTCAACTCCTTCAAAAATCAGCTTCTCTTCATGTTCGCCCTCCAGCACCTCGATATCCGTATGGATATTGTATATTCCGGCAGGAGCGTCTTCCGCTATATGTATCTTGAAGGTAATCAGCATCGAATCAGAACTGTCAAACGTGACACCCTCAGCCTGTGTCCAATTGAATCTGATCTCATCGATATTACCATCGGTGTCGCTGAGGTACTGGTAGACTACATCACCTGCGGAATCTTCGTCATCAATATCACCGCGTTTGTTTCCAAATACGGGAAAGGTGGGATCGCTAACTATTTCGATACACGGAGCATCCCATGTGGTTTTTGCGTCTACACCGCATATACAGTTATAGACGTTGAGGTAATACGCGTATGTATGGTTGCTTCCTGCTTCAACCTCATAGAGAGCACCATCAACGTTAAGAAAGATATAGTTGGAAGGATCGTGAGGAAGATCAGGCTCCGTCGGGATTGGCTCTTCAGTAGGATACAACGGCGCTTCTGTCGGAGAGAATCCGCCGAAAGGTGCCGCAGTGGAAGACACAACGCCGACTGCCATCACGGAAACGACCATCATCACCGCTAACAGAAGTGATAAAAACTTCTTGAACATGATAAATACCTCCTCGAAAAAACTATATCATCTGTTGTTATTTTACCATATCCCCAAGTGTCATGCAATCCATAATCCGCCACTCATATTTAGGCAATCTGTACAGGGAAAAGCGTGTGATAGCCTAATTGTATTCATTCATAGCGGCTTTTTTTAATTATCCTCCTGTTTAAACAGGAGTGAGTGGTTTTTACTCAGCTACCGTATTCTGACACAACAAAAATCGGTAACCGACATGGCGCCGATTACCGATTTGAAGATTCGTTTATTCTCAGTCGCTTTCATACAGCCGATCAAGCCGTTTTCTTTTTGGTGATCGCCTTGTAAACAGGCTTCATCGTCAAGCCTTGGATGACCGTGGTGAAGAAGACGACGGCGTAGGTACAGCCGAGGATGATGTAGTAGGTCTTTTCGGGCACCATATCCTTGGTACTCATCGCAAGGGCGACGGATAAGCCGCCTCGCAGTCCGCCCCATGTGAACAGGGTGACAAAGCCCGATTTGGAGAAGCCGTCGGGGATCTCGCCCATGAACAGCGAGGAGATCGACAGACTGCCGACGCGCGCGATCAGGTTCGCAGCGATCGCAGTGAGCGAGAGCAGCAGGACACTCTCCATCTTGAGAACGCTGACGAACGACAGACCCAGCAGGACATACAGCAGCGAGTTGAAGAACACGTCGAGCGTCTCCCAGAAGGAGTCGAACAGCTCCGCGTGCTCCTTCTCCTCATTCTCAGCATATTTGGAGCGCAGGTGAGAGAACAGGATACCGCAGATGACGGACGCGATCGCGCCGGAGCAGTGGAACACCTCGCACAGTGAATACGCCAGAGAAACGGTCAGCAGGCTGATGAAGATCTTGAGCTGCGGATGCTTGGAGAAGCGGTACATCAGGAAGCATACCAGCGTAACGATGATGCCGATGGCAACGGCGCCGAGTACCTCACGCAGCATCACGCTGAGGAAGCCCTGATCGGAAGAGCCCCCGGTAGCTTTTACCATGCCGGAGAAGCAGACGAACAGCGCAACGCCGATACCGTCGTTGAACAGCGATTCACCCTGGATCAGGAAAGAGGTGTCCTTCGGCAGACCGAACTTGCTCAGAATACCGGTCGCGGCGATCGGATCGGTGGGGGCGATGATACTGCCGAACATCAGGCATACGGGCAGAGAGAGCTTGAGTCCGAACGCGTAGCCCGCGCCGTAGATTAGCAGGCCGTAGAATACCGCGCCGAGCAGGGTGCATACCAGCGAGAGCACGGTGATCTGTCGTGCCATTCGTTTGAAGTCGGATAGCTTCATATGGCAGGAGCCCGCAAACAGCATGAAGCACAGCACACCGTGCATCAAAAAGTCATGGATATCGAACTCCTGTATTTCTTTGAGTACATTTCCGACGCTGGTATCGTTGAATATCGCTACACCGATCAGCAGGACGATACCGAGGATGGTTGAAAACAGCATCAGTCCGATCTCGTATGTCATCTTGGTGACCTTCTCGTTGAAGAAGCCAAGCAGACATACCAGAGCGATGACTACGACAAAAATATACATAGTTTCCATGTATTACATTTCCTCCTTTTTAACCCCTCATGTTTCGACGGCGATGACGGGAGCCAATCGAGAAAGGTTCCAATCGCGCCGATTTTTATACATTATAGCACAAAAGCAGCGGCTTGAAAACCCATAAAATAGAAAAATTTACAAAACCTGTTTTGCTGTAATACCGTGCCTCTTCCAATGACAGGTCACGGTTATTTATTTGGAGAAGAAATCCGCTTACCGATCGGGAGAAAAACTTGTCAGCGACACGAACATGTGTTATACTAAGTATCCATTAAACG
>DNIP01000048.1:20143-21759 GCA_003499325.1 Oscillospiraceae bacterium | reverse complement strand
TCGGTCCGAAAATGCGCTCGCAGAATAGGCCGTCGCGCTCCGGCTTTAAGGTTCTGTAGTTGATTGTCTCCGGCTTTTTGACCTCGCCGTAAGACCATTCTCTTATTTGATCGGGAGAAGCAAGACCGATTTTGATTGAATCAAATACATTATTATCCATGTTAGCCCCTCCTTTTAAACTTCATCGGATCCGAAATCGTCGTAATCGAGCATATCATCCTGATCCTCATAGATGGAATTCTCGTCGAACATATTGCCCTCTTCATCCTGATCCTCATCGAGCAGGAAGCCGTCCATCGAGGTCATGACCTGATCCTCCTCGAGCGTCTCGTCATCGGACGCGACAACAATATCGTCATCCTCATCGAAATGCTGTTTGAGGTCGATCTCCTCACCCTCGTCGTTGAGGACGCGGACGTCGAGAGACAGGCTCTGCAGCTCCTTGATCAGAACCTTGAAGGACTCGGGGATGCCCGGCGTCGGGATGTTCTGACCCTTGACGATAGATTCATACGCCTTGACGCGGCCGACAACATCGTCGGACTTCACGGTCAGGATCTCCTGCAGGGTGTAAGCGGCGCCGTAAGCCTCGAGCGCCCAAACCTCCATCTCACCGAAGCGCTGACCGCCGAACTGCGCTTTACCGCCCAGCGGCTGCTGGGTGACTAAGCTGTAAGGACCGGTGGAACGCGCGTGGATCTTATCATCGACCAGATGATGCAGCTTAAGATAGTACATGTAGCCGACGGTGACGGGGTTATCGAAGAACTCGCCGGTTCTGCCGTCGCGCAGACGGGTCTTACACTCCATGGAGATACCGTTCTGACGGAAGCATTCGCCGAAGTCGATACCGGTCTCGTCGCGCATGTCCTTATAATCGTCTTTATCTCTGATGCGCTCGAACAGCTCAAAGATGTCCTGCTCGTGAGCGCCGTCGAATACGGGGGTCATGATCTTCCAGCCAAGTGCCTTACAAGCGTAGCCGAGGTGAACCTCGAGCACCTGACCGATGTTCATACGGGAAGGTACGCCCAGGGGGTTGAGGACGATATCCAGCGGCGTACCGTCGGGCAGGAAGGGCATATCCTCCTGCGGCAGAATACGCGATACGACACCCTTGTTACCGTGACGACCCGCCATCTTATCGCCGACCGAGATCTTGCGCTTCTGCGCCAGATAGCAGCGGACGACCTTGTTCACGCCGGGCTGCAGCTCGTCGCGGCTATCCTCGCGGGTGAACACCTTGACGTCGACAACGATGCCGCTCTCGCCGTGGGGGACGCGCAGGGAGGTATCTCTGACCTCACGCGCCTTCTCGCCGAAGATGGCGCGCAGCAGGCGCTCCTCGGCAGTCAGCTCGGTCTCACCCTTAGGAGTGACCTTACCGACTAAGATATCGCCGGCATGCACCTCGGCGCCGATGTGGATGATACCGTTCTCGTCCAGATCCTTGAGCATATCCTCGCCGACATTCGGGATGTCGCGGGTGATCTCCTCGGGTCCGAGCTTGGTATCACGTGCGTCGATCTCATACTCTTCGATATGGATGGATGTATACACGTCGTCGCGGACGATCTTTTCGTTGATCAGTACCGCGTCCTCGTAGTTGTAGCCTT
>DNIP01000048.1:7814-20092 GCA_003499325.1 Oscillospiraceae bacterium | reverse complement strand
CTTCCCAGGTCATGAAGCCGATCAGAGCGTTCTTACCTAAGGAGATCTCACCGTTCTTGGTAGCGGGGCCGTCGGCGAGAACCTCGCCCTTGACGACGCGCTGTCCGCGCTCGACGATCGGGATCTGGTTGATACAGGTGCCCTGGTTGGAGCGCAGGAACTTGATGACCTCGTGCTCCTTGACCTTGCCGTTATCATATTGAACGGTGATATGGTTCGCGTCAACGCTCATAACGGTACCGTCGTCCTCCGCCAGCACGCAGACGCCGGAGTCGGTACCCGCCTTGTATTCCATACCGGTGCCGACGATCGGAGATTCGGTGACCATCAGCGGAACAGCCTGACGCTGCATGTTCGCGCCCATCAGCGCACGGTTCGCGTCATCGTTCTCGAGGAACGGGATCATCGCGGTAGCGACGGAAACAACCATGCGGGGGCTGACGTCCATGTAATCAAACTTGGACGCTCTGAGCTCGACGAATTCGTCCTTATGACGGCCGACGACCTTTTTATGCACAAAATGTCCTTCCTCATCAAGAGGCTCATTCGCCTGTGCGACATAGAACTCGTCCTCCATGTCGGCGGTCATGTAGACCACTTCCTTGGTGACGATGCCGGTCTCTTTATCGATCTTGCGGAAGGGAGTCTCCACAAAGCCGTACTCGTTGATCTTCGCAAAGGTCGCGAGGTAGGAGATCAGACCGATGTTGGGGCCTTCAGGGGTCTCAATAGGACACATACGTCCGTAGTGGGTATAGTGTACGTCACGTACCTCAAATCCCGCTCTGTCTCGGCTCAGACCGCCGGGACCCAGGGCTGACAGACGTCTTTTATGTGTCAGCTCGGCGAGGGGGTTGTTCTGATCCATAAACTGGGACAGCGGAGAGGAACCGAAGAATTCCTTGATCGCCGCGGTCACGGGACGGATATTGATCAGCGTCGCGGGAGAGAGCGCCTCGGGATCCTGCGCCTGCAGGGTCATGCGCTCGCGGATGACGCGCTCTAAACGAGAAAAGCCGATGCGGAACTGGTTTTGCAGCAGCTCGCCGACGCAGCGGATGCGGCGGTTGCCCAGATGGTCGATATCGTCGGTGGTACCGATATGCTCCGCTAAGCAGTTCATATAGTTGACGGAGGCGAAGATATCATCGACCGTGATGTGGTTGGGAACGAGCTCGCCCGCGCGGCGCTCGATCTCAGCCTTGAGCTCCTCCTCGCTCTCGCAGGAGTCGAGGATCTCGCACAGTACGTCAAAGCATACGCGCTCCTTGACGCCGAGCTTGGTGCAGTCAAAATCAACATACGCGTTGATGTCGACCATACCGTTAGAGAGCACCTTGATCTCGTGACCGTCCTCGGCAGCGACGTAAACGGACTTGACGCCGGCGTTGTCGATCTGTGCCGCCATCTCACGGGTGACGGTATCGCCGCGCTGCGCCAGCACCTCGCCGGTACGCGGCGCGACAACGGGCTGCGTCAGAGTTTGGTCGGTGATACGGCCCGCCAGATTCAGCTTTTTATTGTATTTATATCTGCCGACGCGCGACATATCGTAGCGCCTCGGGTCAAAGAAGAGGTTATTGATGTGCGTTTGAGCGCTCTCGATGGTGGGAGGCTCAGAGGGGCGCAGCTTGCGGTAAACTTCGATCAGACCGTCCTCAACGCTCTTGCAGCTGTCCTTTTCAAAGGTCGCCTTGATGCGCTTGTCATCGCCGAACATCTCGACGATATCGCCGTCGGTGCCCAGCCCTAAGGCGCGCAGGAAAACGGTGATCGGCAGCTTGCGGTTCTTATCGATACGGACATAGAACACGTCGTTGACGTCGTTCTCATACTCCAGCCATGCGCCGCGGTTCGGGATGACGGTGGAGGTGAACAGCTCCTTACCGGTCTTGTCGTGGCTCATCTTGAAATAAACGCCCGGAGAACGAACAAGCTGAGATACGATAACGCGCTCAGCGCCGTTGATAACGAAGGTACCGGAATCGGTCATCAGGGGGAAATCTCCCATAAAGACGTTAGATTCCTTGATCTCACCGGTCTCCTTATTCAGCAGACGCGCGGTAACGCGCAGCGCCGCGGAATAGGTCGCGTCTCTCTCCTTACATTCGATGACCGAATAGTTCGGATGATCCACGTCGAGGGAATAATCAATGAAGTCGAGCACAAGGTTGTTCTGGTAGTCGTTGATACCCGATACATCCTTGAATACCTCCTTGAGTCCTTCCTCGAGGAACCACTGATAGGATTTTTTCTGGATCTCGATCAAGTTCGGCATATTGATGACGTCTTCAATCTTGCCGAAGCTCTTTCGCTCTGCTTTGCCCAATTTGACATCTTTGACATTGACCAAAAGCACATCACTCCTTCTTTTGATAGTTCACGGAAAACATATTTGGATCACAATCTAATTTGATGGTTTCTCGCTTACGCTCGATCAATCATGCAATCCCTCACCTGCTCATGCAGGAGCTCCCTTTACCAAAGGGAGCCTTGGTGACAAGATTGTATCCAAATTACCTCTTGACAAACGGCTCCGACTTTGCTATTATACTTTGTCGAAAATTCCGTCTGACACAGCAGGCGTAAATGTTCCCATAATGATACATTCTAGTAGTTTAAATGATTTCGTCAAGAATGTCAATAGATTTTTTGAAAAAGTTTGCTTTTAATTCTAATTTGTAATTATAAACAAAATCCTTTTGTTCTCGAAAGTGTAAGGAACGCCCGACAGCGTTTAATGTTTTATCTGTTGCATTTCGGGTGCAGTTTATGGAAAGTATACAATTCCTATCTGTTCCGCCCATATTTTATGAAACATTGTACTAATATCGTGGGAGAATCATGTGTTCTCTCTGTAAGGAAAGATAAAATGAAGCTCAATTCCGAAAAAATCCAAGCATATTGCTCCGAGCCCGTCACGATCCGTCTGTACGACAGTATCGACTCCACCAATAACGAGGCAAAGCGCCGCTCAGACAGCGGGCTTTGCCTGTACGCCGCGACCCACCAGACCGCGGGGCGCGGCAGGCGCGGTCACAGCTTCTACTCCCCCAAGGACACGGGACTGTACATGACCCTCTCCCTCCCCCTGTCCGCTCCCTCGGCAAGCGTGCAGAAGATCACCTGCGCCGCCGCCGTCGCGGTCTGTGAAGCCGTCGATACGCTCAGTGATATTCAACCCGCGATCAAGTGGGTCAACGATATTTATGTGAACGGCAAAAAGGCCGCAGGCATCCTGACCGAGCTGGTCAGCGACGACAGCAATCGCCCCCGTGCCGTGATCGTCGGTATCGGGATGAACCTGTGCACCGAGCAGTTCCCCGATGAATTCGCAGCGAACGCGGGCAACCTCGGCGATATCGAGGTCAACGCCCTGTGCGGCGCCATCACGGCAAGGCTGATCGACTACTACCGCCGTCTCAACGATCATTCCATAATCGAAAAATACAAAAAGCGGAGCTTCTGCATCGGCAGAGCCGTCCGCTACACGCAAAACGATATCATTCATATCGCAACCGCTGTCGATATCGATAATGACGGCGGACTGATCGTCGAAGAAAACGGCGTGCGCACCACCCTCAGCTCCGGCGAGATCAGTATCATTCCGATCAAATAACAAAACGCCCTGTATGCCAAGCACAGCATACAGGGCGATCTTTATTCGGTTAGGGTGACAGGAATAATGCGATCATTCGTCACCGTCGTTGAGATAGTAATCGTAAACATAGCCTTCCTTGCCGTTATACCTTACCTTAGCCCATCTGACATGATAACCGTCACTGCGGACGTAGTCATGATCCTCAAAAGTGCCCAGATAGGTCATCGACGCGCCGCAGGGGATCTCGAGCAGCTTGGCGCTGTTCTCGGACGCGGACGCGCGCAGCGCCAGAAATCCATCGTCGAGATCGTCATCAACATAGATCGGATCAGTGACGGAAGGAACCTTGGAACGGTCGGCTGAGAGATATGCCGCGTAGACATAGCCCGTGACATTACCGTCGTAGACGCGGTACCAGCTCGATGACGTTTTCTCGATCAGTTGCACGCTGTCGCCTCTCCAGAGCTTCCCCAGCTGGCCGCTGCTGTCGCTCGGGCTTGTGTGCATTTCCACGTACGTCCTCGCGGTGCTGTAATAGACCGCTGAAATCGCTTTAGGCGAGTCTACAACAGGCTCCTTCTTCGATTCCGGTGTTGACGACGCCGCGGATTGCTTTGCGATATAGAGCGTGATCTTGGTATCGTGTGTGATCTCGGTATCGGACTTGGGTACCTGGCTGAACACCTTGCCCGCCGCCTGATCCTCGCTCACCGCTGTTTTCACTTCATCGACGCTCAGGTTCATATCGCTGAGCTTCTTGATGGCTTCTTCCTCGGTCAAGCCTGACAGATCGGGCATCTTAAGCGTTTCGACAGTCTCCGCCTCGATAACCGATGATGCGGGATCCTCGGTATTGTTCTTCTTCATGACGGCCATAAACACCGCTATCACTGCCGCGATCACCGCAAGGAACACCAAGATCCCCACGATCCACGGCGCGGCGGAGCTCTTCTTGGGCGTCGGCTGCTGCGGGGGATACTGCTGCATGGGCGGCCGATAATCCGGCTGCGGCGGACGTTGGTATCCCTGCTGTACCCGATGCTGATATTCCTGCTGAGCAGGCTGATGGCGTGTATGATAGTCGTCTGCCGCGACGGTCATATTCGGATCGATCGTGCGGCTTTCACGGAACGCGGCAGCGCCTGCAGCGGCGCCTGCTGCCGCTCCCACAGCCACTCCCGCAGGATCGTCCTGTCCTCTGAGCGTCTGCTCGAACAGCTCGATCAGCTTGTTCATATCGGGACAGCGGTTCTCCACGTGGATCGCCAGACCGTACATCAACGTATTCTCCATCGCGGGAGTGATCTTCACGCCGCACTGCGAGGGCAAACGCAGGGTATCCTGATAGGAACGGTCGATGGAATCAACAGGCGTGACACCCGTGATCGCGCGGTAGATGGTCGCGCACATGCCGTAAACATCCGTCCACGGACCCTGCTCACCGTTGCGGCTGTACTGCTCGGCGGGAGCATAGCCCTGCTTGAGCATGATCGACATCGAACGGCTGTCAGCGCCGTCAAAGTCACGCGCCGCGCCGAAGTCCATCAGCTTTAACGTGCCGTCACGCAGTACCATGATATTATCGGGGCTGATATCGCGGTGGATCACGCCCGCGCTATGTATCTTAGCCAGTGCGCGCATCGACGGCAACAGCATCTGTACCGCCTGTTCGGGCGATAGATTACCGTTCTGCTTGAGGTACTCACGCAGGGTGATTCCGTCCAGATACTCCATGATGATGTAGGCAGTATTATTCTCTTCGAGAAAATCGATGACGTCCACAACACCGGGATCGGTCTGGAACTTCGCCAGTGTTTTTGCTTCCCTCAAAAAGCGCGAACGCCCCTTTTCGAACACCTGCTGTTTATCATCGGAGGTCACCGCAACGGTATTGCTCGCCGTCGTATTGCGATTGCAGTAGCCAAAGGGATAGTACTCCTTGATCGCCACGGTGATACCGAGGGTGTTCTCCGATCCGATATAGGTAATACCGAAGCCGCCTTCGCCGATGACGTCGCCGAGCGTATAGCGGTTGCCGATCACGGTACCGGGCGCGATCTGATGCGGTTGCAAATCAGCGCCGCCCTTTGCGTGACAGTGCGGACATATCTCGGCGTCGCCCTTCTCACGCATACAATGATAACAAAGCATAGTTCCCCTCCTGAATCCATATTTTTCCTCTTTTATTATAGATCATTTGACACCAATGTCAATATTCCGAGGCGATTCTCAAAGGGTATCTCTTTTTTCAATTCATCATTAAGACTGATCACCTTGTTGTCAGCCAATAGATCACGCCGTAGATCACGGCTGCGGACGTGCCGTATACCAGCACGGGACCTGCGATGATGAACATTTTTGCCGCCAGCCCGGTGATCAGTCCCTCCGCCTTGAACTCGATCGCGGGCGAGCTCATGGCGTTCGCAAAGCCCGTGATCGGCACCAGCGTGCCCGCGCCGCCGTGCTTGGCGAGCCGCTCATACAGATGGAGCGCGGTGAGCAGTACGCCGATGAAGATCAGCGACACTGAGGTCAGGGTCTTTGCGTCATTCTCCGACAGCTCCAATGTGAGAAACAGCTCCAGTATCCCCTGCCCGATCGTGCAGATCGCGCCGCCGATCAAAAATGCCTTCAGGCAGTTGAGCCAACTATTACTGTTGCGGGAGCGCTTTTTGACCAATTCGGAATAGTTTTCTTTCGTCATATTATCACCGAGAATAGTATCCGTCCGCGTTCATAAATTATTCAACAAAAATTTCAATCTGCTTCTTGTAATTATCCCCTTATAGATATATAATTATACTGATAAAAGATTGTCATAACGGCAGATACGAAAGATTTGAACTATGAGCATCCATTATTTAGATAACAGCGCCACCACGCAGGTATGCCGGGAAGCGGCTGACACGGCATACCGCATGATGCGCGAGAATTACGGCAATCCGTCCTCTCTGCACAAGGCGGGAATACAGGCGGAAGCAGCCGTAGAAGAAGCGCGCGGGATCATCGCCGACTCGCTGAACGTACAACCGAAAACCATCTATTTCACCTCGGGCGGCACCGAAGCGAACAACACCGTGCTGTTCGGCGCGGCACAGGCGCTCAAACGCCGCGGCAACCGCGTGATCGTCTCCGCGGTCGAGCACAGCTCCGTATATGAAAGCGCCAAGCGTCTTGCCGAGCTCGGCTTTGACGTACAATTTGCCCCTGTCACCGAACAGGGCGTTGTCGATATCGACGCATTTCAAGCGCTGCTCACCGACAAAACCATCCTCGTCAGTATCATGACGGTGAATAACGAGACCGGCGCGATCCAGCCGATCGAGCGACTCGCGAAGCCGGTACATAAGAATTGCCCGGAAGCGCTGTTCCACTCCGACGCAGTGCAGGCGTACGGCAAAATGCCCGTCAAGCCGAAGAAATGGGGCGTTGACCTGATGAGCGTCAGCGCGCACAAGATCCACGGCGCAAAGGGCTGCGGCGCATTATATATCCGCGACGGCGCACGCATCCTGCCCCTGCTCTACGGCGGTGAGCAACAGAAAAAGCTCCGTCCGGGTACGGAAAGCGCGCCCCTGATCGCCGCCTTCGGCGCGGCAGCCGCGGCTGTTTTTTCTGATTTATCACTTCACGCAGATCATATCAAGGAACTGAACCGCTACGCGCTCGATCAGCTACAGGCGATCGACGGTATTTCCGTCAACTCCCCCGCCGACGCTCTGCCGTATATCATCAACATTTCCGTCGAGGGGATTCGATCGGAGACCATGCTCCACCATCTGGAGGAAACCGACGTATACGTCAGCTCCTCGAGCGCCTGTGCCAAAGGCAAGCGCAGTTATGTGCTCGAGGCGATGGGGCTGCCCGACGACCGCATCGACAGCTCGCTGAGAATCAGCTTTTCCCGATACAACACCACGGAAGATATCGACGCGCTGATCGAAGGGCTGAAAAGCGGTATTGCGACGCTGCAAAGGAAATAATGTAGGGGAGCGGCTTGCTGCTCCCGAAACATTTCTGTACCATCGCTTTATCATGCGGATCAGATTCACCTGTCTCTTTGTTACTGATTTCATATTGGGATAACACGGGAGGAGCAAGCCCCTCCCCTACAACACTATAACCGAAAAAGGAATCTTAATTTATGCAAGAAATCATATTGATAAAGCTCGGCGAAATGGTCTTAAAGGGACTCAACCGCCGCACCTTTGAAGACGTACTCATCAAAAACATCAAATACCGTCTGCGCGGGCTGGGCAAGTTCACCATCAAGATCGCCCAGTCCACCATCTACGTCATTCCGCAGTCCGAGGACGTCGATCTCGACGACGTTTGCGAGCGTATCTCGGAGGTGTTCGGCATCGTCACCTTCTCCCGCGCGTGCGTGTGTGACAAGACGCTCGAGGATATCCTCGCCAAAGCCCCCGACTACTGTAAGGAATACTTAGAGGACGCCAAAACCTTTAAGGTAGAAAGTAAGCGCTCCGACAAGCGCTTCCCCTATAAATCCCCCGAGATCTCGGCACAGGTCGGCGGCAAGCTGCTCGAGACCTGTCCCCATCTCAAGGTAGACGTCAAGAATCCCGAGGTCACCGTCACCGTCGAGGTTCGCGACTTCGGCGCTTATATCCGATGCGCGACCATCCGCGGTCAGGGAGGCATGCCCGTCGGCACATCGGGGCTCGCGACCGTGCTGATCAGCGGCGGTATCGACTCCCCCGTCGCCGCCTATATGATGGCAAAGCGCGGGTTAAAGCTCAACGCGGTACACTTTGAGAGCCCGCCCTATACCTCGGAGCGCGCGCGCTTGAAGGTTGAAAAGCTCTTACAAGAGGTCAGCCGATTCGCAGGCTCTATCGAAATGTACACCGTTCCGCTGACCAAGGTGCAGGAGACCATGCGCGACCGCTGTCCCGAGGAGCTGTTCACCATCCTGCTCCGCCGCGTGATGATGAAGATCGCCACCCACTTTGCCAATGAAACCAAATCAGGCGCGCTGATCACGGGCGAAAGCCTGGGTCAGGTCGCGTCACAGACGATGTACGCCTTGAACTGCACCAATGCCGCCGCGGGCAAGATCGTGTTCCGTCCGCTGATCGGCATGGACAAGCAGGAGATCATCAATATCTCCCGCCGTATCGGCACCTTTGAGACCTCCATCGAGCCGTATGAGGACTGCTGTACCGTTTTCACGCCCAAGCATCCGCGCACCAAGCCCATCCTGCATTTTGTCGAGCAGGCGGAGCGAGAGGCACAGCTTGACGAGCTGATCGAGGAAGCGATCCGAAACACCACGGTCAAGACGATCGACTTCTGATTATATTTCTCATAAAGAATTAATCACTGTGAGGAACCAACAGAAAAGGAAACCTTTTCTGTCAATAAAACACTTGAAAGAGGAACTCTTTCGGAAAGGATTTGTCATGAAAAAAGCATTCACAATCGCAGTCGCAATCATCCTGATCGGCGCGCTCCTCGCGGGCTGTAACGTCAGCAAGGGGTTATCCGCCAACCTGGAGTACGCCAAGGGCAAGGTCTCGGATTTCGCCCACTATGAGAGGCGCAACAACGCCAAGTTTGCCGACGGCATCTTCAACAAGGCGAACCTCGCCGCGATGATGATTACGAAGGACAGCACCGACGAGGATTATGAGAAGATCGCCAAGAATCTTTCTCTCGACAGCCTGACCGTAGCGGATGAGACCCGCACCGTTGTCGGCTCCTATCCCGCGGGCGAAAAGGACAAGAACCTCAAGGATATCGAGGACAAGAGCGTCTTTGCCGGCATCGTCAGAAATATCGCCGACAAGCAGATGACCGACCCGGTCTATAACGCGGACGATAACACCTACAGCCTGATGGCGGGCGTTAAGCGCACCGACGGCACCGGCGTTGTCATCATCGGCTTAAAGACCGACGAGTATGCCGACGTCAACGGCGACAACCTCGCCGAGAAATGCGGCAACAACATGATCGTCGTCAAGGATAACGCCGTCGTCAGCTCCACCGTACCGGGCGTGGTCAAGGCTGACGCGCTCGATATCATCAATCTCACCGCGGATGATCTCAAGAAGGAGAGCATTAGCTTTAGCTCCGACGGCAAGAGCTACACGGCAAAGGTCGCGACCGAAGGCGACTACACCATCATCTGCGCCGAGCCCAAATAATCATCCCGATCAAAAGGATCGATCCGTCGGCGCTCCCATCCTACTCCGAATAAGAAGGAAACTATATGTTCAAATGTGAATTATTCTCCATCCAAAAGAATAAGGCAGACGCACAGGCGTATCGCGATTCGGCGGCTGAGATAACCGCCGCGCTCGAGGCGGACGGCGTCGAGCTGCAGCACTCCGCCGAATGCGGCGCTGACGCAAAGAAGCTGGAGAAGCTGATCACCGAAAAGCTCAACGCCAATGAGGGCGATCTGTTCCTGTTCGTCAACGCGCTCGACTCGACCGACAACAGCGCTTTTCGCAAGATGTTCTACAAGACGGTCGACAGCATTGAATCGGGGATCCCGCTCGACGATCAGCATAAGGCGCTGACCCCGAAGCTGAAGGTCTCCTCCGTCGGCGATCTGGGCAACGGCTACAAGGGCTACTGCTTCTCATACGCGGGCAAGCGCTTTGTCGCCCTGCCATGCGCCTCTTTGACAGGTACAGCGCTCAAGGAGTTGATCCGCGGCGGTATCGCGGGCGCGAACGATGTGTTCGCCGAATTTGCTCAAAAATACCCCGACGGCGTCGCGTTCTATGACGCGAGCGGCAACGAGGTCGGCGCCGAGCTGAATCATATCGATCCTGAAAGCACCGCTGCCGCGCCGAAAAAGAAGCAGGGCTTCATCCAATCCTTCATCCCGCAAAAAGAGGATACCAAAAAGCAGAAGATCCGCAAGATCATCGTGCTGATCGCGATCGTCGCCTTTATCGCCGCGTTGATCTACGTGCTCGAGTTCTACATTTTCGGCCCGATGCGCAATAACGCTGTCACCAGCGAGATCCAGACCATCGCCCACAACAAGGACAAGGACAGCGGCGAGGAATCAGGTCCCGAGCAGGATTGGGACGCGCTCAAGGAGATCAATGACGAGATCGTCGGCTGGATCACCATCCCCGACACCAAGATCGATTACCCCGTGCTGTATCACGAGGGCGACGACCGTTACAACCAATACTATATCAAGCGCACCTATAAAAAGGAAAGCTCCGAGTACGGCAGTATCTTCATCGACTACCGCTCCACCGAGGGCGAGAAATCGCGCAACGTCATCATGCACGGTCACGATATGCTCGACGGCAGTATGTTTGCGGGACTGCTCGGCTACTCCCCCAAGGGCGACCTCAAGGGCGATCTTGAATTCTATCAGGAGCATCCCGTCATCACCTTCAACACCCCCGACGGCGACGCGAAATACAAGATCATCTCCGTGTTCAAGACCTCGACGCGCTATGAGCACGGCGAGTTCTTCAACTACATGCAGGGCGATTTCAACTCCGACGCGGAGTACATGAACTTCGTCTACAACACGCGTGTCCGCTCGTTCTTTAATATCCCCGTCACCTGTAATGAGAATGATCCGATCATCACCCTGTCCACCTGCTGTTACGAGTTCTATCAGTGGCGACTGGTGGTCGTCGCGCGCAAGGTGCGCCCCGGTGAGGACACCAATGTTGACGTGAGCCTTGCCTCACGCAATGAGGCGCCGCTGTTCCCCGACGTCTACTATCAGCGCTACGGCGGTACCCGCCCCGAGCCGCTGACCTTCAAGACCGCGAACGGCAAGGGACTGGTCGACTGGTACGACGGCAAGGGCAACCTGGAGGGCTCGGAGGATCTGACCGCGACGATCGCCTCCAATCCCACGGAGCCGCCCACTGAACCGCCCAAGAAAAACGCTCCCAAGCCGACCGAACCGCCCGTCATCACCTACTTCCCCGTCACCTACCGCAACTTTGACGGCAGTCAGTATGCCGCCTACAACGTCAAGGAGGGCGATCCCGTGCCCACACCCGACGGTACGCCCGTGATGCCTGAGGACGACTTCTACACCTATGAGTTCGAGGGCTGGGACAAGGACGTCGCAGGCGTTGACTTTGAGCATCTGAACGTCGGCATCGACATTTATCCGAAATTCACCCCTGTTCCCAAGGAATAGTTCTCAGGCGGGGATGCTGCTCCGTGCGCTATCCCCGCACTCCGATACTGCAAAGGATTCCCTATGAAGTACAATCTGATTTTTTATCTTTCGAGAAAAACCTCCTACTGTGAAAAGGCGCTGAAAAAAGCGCTCTCCCCCATCGGCGGAGAAGCGCATCAAATTACCTCGGCGACCACGCCCGTCGAGCTGGGCGCACAGGTCAGCCGCGGCCTCAGGCTGTGTCCGCTGACCGTCATTATCGGCGGCTTCAACTCCTTTGAGGATGATAATCTGCGCGTGGTGCTCTCCCGTGTGTTCTCCAACTCTAAGCTCACGCTGGAGAATATGCGCAAGCTCAGCGCCGAAAGCGGAAGTGAGGGCTATATCGTCAGGGACAAGAATCAGATATTGCTGGCATTCCCCGACTCCCCCGACGATATCACCGAGATGTGCAGTGAAGAGCTGCTGGAATATATCGGGAGTAAGCTGTCATCGGAGAACGGTTAACGGAGAATAGAGAACAGAGAACAGAGAACAGAG
>DNIP01000048.1:2474-7765 GCA_003499325.1 Oscillospiraceae bacterium | reverse complement strand
AGAACAGAGAATGGAGAACGGAGAACGGAGAACAGCTAAGGGAGGGCTTCGCCCTCATCCATTTAAAAAAGTCATTATAAGGTATCGGCGAATAGCCGATGACGCGGCATCTTAGTCAAAAAAAGACGCTCGTGATTCCATCAAAGGGTCACGAGCGTTATTATTATTTGCTCTTTATTACAATCGAAAAGCCGTCAGGCTTTCCCACCACTGTTATCTGTTCTCCGTTCTCTGTTCTCCGAATCTTACACCATCAAATCGCAGACAAGGTCGCTGATCTCGGCGGGGTTGTCGAGGTTCAGGCCGTTGATCAAGCGCGCCTGGGCGTAGAGAATCTTGCTGTAATCGGCGAGCTTCTCTTTATCGTTGCCGAACAGATACAGCAGCTTGTCCTTGATCGGATGCTCACGGTTGATCTCGAGCACGGTCTCCGCCTTGATATTCTGACCCTCCGTGCCGGGCATCTTGTTGAGGATCTGCTCCATGCCGACAGACACATTGCCCTCGCTGGAGAGGCAAACAGCGTGATTCTTCAAGGTGTTGGTGTAGCGCACCTTCGCCACCTTATCGCCGATACTCTCCTTCATGAATTTAAAGAGCTCCTCGGACTTATCGTTCTCTTCCTTGAGCTGTGCCTTCTCCTCCTCGTCGCCGAGGTCGAGGTTGTCGGTGCAGACGTTGAGGAAGTCCTTGTTATCATAATTGCGCAGGATCTGAACGCAGAACTCGTCGATGTCCTCAGTCAGATAGAGCACCTCATAGCCCTTGGCGAGCACGCTCTCTACCTGCGGGAGCATCGCGATCTTCTCGACGGTCTCACCGACAGCATAATAGATCTTGTCCTGATTCTCTCTTGCACGGTCGATATATTCTTTTAAAGAAGTATACTTGCCCTCATTGGAGGATTTAAACAGAATGAGATCCTGCAATTCCTCGCGGTTCACACCGAAGGAGGAATAAATGCCCCATTTGAGCTGTGCACCGAACTCACGGAAGAACTGCTCGTACTTCTCGCGGTCGGTTTTCAGCATTTTGCCGAGCTCCGAGGCGATCTTTTTCTCCAAAGCCTTGGCGATGATCTTCAACTGACGGTCATGCTGGAGCATCTCACGCGAGATATTCAGGCTCAGATCGGCGCTGTCCACCAGTCCCTTGACAAAGCTGAAATGGTCGGGCAGGAGATCCTTGCACTTCTCCATGATCATCACGGAGCTACTGTAGAGCTGTAAGCCCTTCTCATAATCGCGGCTGTAGTAATCATACGGCGCGTGGGACGGGATAAACAGCAGGGCGGTGTAGGTCGCGTTGCCCTCGGTGGACTGGCGGATCACCTTGAGGGGCGCTTCATAATCATTGAACTTGCCCTTGTAATACTCGGCATACTCCTCATCGGTGACCTTGCTCTGCGGCTTCTTCCAGATGGGGGTCATGCTGTTGAGGGTCTCGTCCTCGTAGACGTCCTCATACTCGTTCTCGGTGCCCTCTTTCTTCTGCTTATGCGAGGTCTCCATGCGGATCGGATAGCGGATGTAGTCGCTGTATTTCTTGATCAGCTCACGGATGCGATAAGTCTCGAGGAACTCGCCGTACTTCTCCTCCTCGGTATCCTCCTTGATATGCAGGGTGATGACCGTGCCGACCTTTTCCTTGTCACAGGGCTTGATCGTATAGCCGTCGGCGCCCGAGGACTCCCAGACAAAGGCTTCGTCAGAGCCGAACGCCTTACTTTCGACCTTGATGTTATCGGCGACCATGAATGCGGAGTAGAAGCCTACGCCGAACTGGCCGATGATATCGATGTTCTCGCTCTTGTTCTCCTCATCTGACTTGAAGTCAAGCGAGCCGGACTTTGCGATGGTGCCGAGGTTGTTCTCGAGCTCCTCCTTGGTCATGCCGATACCGTTATCGGTGACAGTCAGGATGCGGTTGTCCTTGTCCGCAGTCAGACGGATCTCGAAATCGTCGTGATCCAGCCCGACGCTGTTGTCGGTCAGCGAACGGAAATAGAGCTTGTCGATCGCGTCCGACGCGTTAGAGATCAGCTCACGCAGGAAGATCTCCTTATGGGTATAGATGGAGTTGACCATCATATCCAGCAGTTTTTTGGATTCTGTTTTGAATTGCTTTTTCGCCATTTTCATTTCCTCTTTTCCGGATAACAGATAATAGATAACAGATAATAGATAATAGTAAAGGGAAACGCTTCCGCGTTTTGGATTTGTAATACGTTCGATCTTACCATACAAATCGGGTGAGGGCATAGCCCTCCATCAACTATTCTCTGTTCTCTATTCTCTGTTCTCTATTCTATAAACTATTATACTCCATATTTTAGCACTGTCAAGGTTAGAGTGCTAATTCTTTGTGAATTTTGTGTTAATTCAGGCAAAACCCAGTAAACCTTTCCGATATATGTAGTCCAACGCGAAGCAGATCAATCCCTCCGTAGGGTACGGCGCTTGCGACGTACCGAAACCTTTCCGATAAACGCCCACCTCAAACGATACATTATAACCTCACAAAAAACTACCCACACAAAAACGCCCACAGCCGAAGCCGTGGGCGTTATCATCATTTATTCGGTTGAGATTGCCGCAGCTCTTTCGAGCTTCTCAATGACAATAATACCGTAAACCGAATTTACAGCTCTCTGACGCGGATCACGCCGTCGATTGCCTTGATTGCGTCAGCCGCGCCTGCGTTCGCACCGGTGACGTCAATGAGCGTATACGCATAGTCGCCGCGGCTCTTGTTCTCCATGTTCTCGACATTGCCGCCGATGAGCTCCAACAGCTGAGAGATGATCTTAGGTTTGTTGCTGTGGAAGATGCAGAAGCGGGTCTCGCCGGTTCTCGGCATAGAAACATTCGGGAAATTCACGCTGTTTTTGATATTGCCGTTCTCGAGATAATCCTTGATCTCGTCGGCAGCCATCACCGCGCAGTTGTCCTCACTCTCGGGAGTGGAAGCGCCCAGATGCGGGATTGCGACAACGCCGTCAACATCCAGCAGATCGTTGGTAGCAAAGTCGGTGACATACGCCGCCATCTTACCGTTACCGAGCGCCGCGATGATATCGTCGGACTTGACAAGACCGTCACGCGAGAAGTTCAGCAGACGAACGCCGTCCTTCATCTTGCCGATGGTCTCGGCATTGATCATGCCGCGGGTGCCGTCGTTGAGCGGCAGGTGCAGGGTGACATAATCCGCCTTGGCATACAGCTCATCCAGATTGTTGACCGTCACCACATGGCGCGAAAGATGCAGCGCCGCGTTGACGTTCAGATAAGGATCATAGCCGATGACGTTCATATGAAGCGCTCTTGCGGCATTGGCGACCAATACGCCGATCGCGCCCAGACCGACAACGCCGAGGGTCTTGCCCTTGATCTCGGGGCCGACAAACTTGCTCTTGCCCTTTTCAACGGCTTTGAGGTTGTTGGGATCGTCCTTGAGGGTCTTGCACCATGCGATACCCTCGGAGATCTTACGGGAGCCGAGCAGCAGACCCGCGATCACCAATTCCATAACGGCGTTAGCATTAGCGCCGGGCGTGTTGAATACGCAGATACCCTTCTCGGCACACTTGTCGAGCGGGATGTTGTTGACGCCTGCGCCGGCACGGGCAATCGCGAGAAGGCTCTCGGGCAGCTCCATGTCGTGCATAGCGGCGGAGCGAACGAGGATACCCTCGGGAGCGTCGCACTCGTCCACACAGTTATAGTTTGCGCCGAGTCTATCGGTACCGATAGCGGCAATCTTGTTTAATTTCAGAATGTTATACATAATAATCCCCTTTGGTTAATTAGGAATGAGTAATGAGGAATGAGGAATGAAGGGAAACACTTCGTGTTACGATTCCTAATAAGATATCAATGAAGCGTTTCAGCCCCTATACGAATCAGGTGCGGACAGCGTCCGCCCATAATTCCTAATTCATAATTCCTCATTATTATTTGTTTTCCTCTTCAAACTTCTTCATGAAGGCAACGAGCTTCTCTACGCCCTCGATCGGCATCGCATTGTAGATAGATGCGCGCATACCGCCGACGGTACGGTGACCCTTGATGTTGATGAAGCCTGCTTCCTTAGCGGCAGCAACAAACTTTGCATCCAGATTGGTGTCGCCGGTAACGAACGGAACGTTCATCAAAGAACGATCCTCGGGAACAACAGTACCCTTGAACAGCTCGGAGGAATCGAGGAAGTCATACAGGATCTTTGCCTTACGCTCGTTGAGCTCCTTCATCTTCTCCAGACCACCGATGTCGTTCTTGATCCACTCGAGGACGAGCTTCATGATGTAGATGGTGTAGCAGGGAGGTGTGTTGTACATTGAGCCGTTGTCCGCATGGATCTGGTAGTTGAGCATGGTGGGAGTGATATCTCTCGCCTTACCGAGCAGATCCTCACGAATGATGCAGATGGTCACACCTGCGGGAGCGACGTTCTTCTGCGCGCCGCCGTAGAGCATACCGAACTTGGTAACGTCGAGCGGCTCAGAGAGGAAGCAGGAAGAGATATCCGCGATCAGCGGAACGTCGCCGGTATCGGGCAGCTCATGATAAACAGTACCGTAGATGGTGTTGTTCATGCAGATGTAGAAGTAGTCCGCGTCGGGAGTAAAGGTGCTCTTGTCGAGCTTCGGAATATAAGAGAAGGTCTTATCCGCGGAGGAAGCAACGATGTTGACGTCGCCGTAGCGGCCTGCCTCGGCAGCAGCCTTCTTTGCCCACTGACCGGTGATGACATAATCAGCCTTGCCGGAGCCGTTCATAAAGTTGAGCGGGATAGCGGCAAACTGGGTGGAAGCGCCGCCCTGCAAGAACAGGACCTTGTAATTGTCGGGAATGTTCATGATCTCACGCAGGAGAGACTCGGCCTCGGTGATGATCTCGCCGTACTCCTTGGAGCGGTGGGACATCTCCATAACGGACTCGCCGGTGCCCTTGTAGTCGAGCATCTCAGCAGCCGCGGTCTTCAGTACGCTTTCGGGCAGCATAGAGGGACCTGCCGAAAAATTGTAAACTCTTGCCATAATATATACCTCCTAAATATGATGACTATTAGTAAACCGCTTGTCGGTTTGTAACATACTAATAATACCAGTTACAATTATATGACAATTCAGTCGTTAATTCAATAACAATCGGGAATTACGGCATAGTAATTTCGCAAAAAATCCCCGCCATTTTTATACATTTTGCAAAAAATCCGCCGAAATCTAACAAATTGTGATGAAGTATAACATCTTTTTAGGGACAAAGAGATAAGAGTGAGGAGTTAGGAGT
>DNIP01000048.1:0-2411 GCA_003499325.1 Oscillospiraceae bacterium | reverse complement strand
GAGTGAGGAGTTAGGAGTTATGGGTGGGCGTTGCCCACACCCGATTGCTATTGTATCAACCAAACACAACCGTATTAAAACATTTGAATCAAAATGCGAAGCATTTCCCGCAACTCCTCACTCCTAACTCCTCACTCCTAACTAAAAAAAGAGCCGCCGCGTTGTTCACGCAGCAGCTCCGTAATCTCAATCGCTTATTCAGTTAAACAGTCCCCAAAACGCCTTATGCGCCATGTAGATGTCCGCCTTGGAGATGACCTCGAACGGCGCGTGCATGCACAGCACCGCTACGCCGAGATCGACCACGTCAACGTTCATGTTAGCGACGTACTTCGCGATGGTGCCGCCGCCGCCGATATCGACCTTGCCCAGCTCGCCGACCTGCCACTTGACGTCGTTCTTTGCGAGCATGGCGCGGATCTCGCCCATGAACTCGGCGGACGCGTCGGAGGTGTCGTACTTACCGCCGTGACCCGTGTACTTGCTGATGACAACACCCTCGTTGATGAACGAGCAGTTCTTTGCCTCATATACGGACGGGAAGGTGGGATCGAACGCCGCGTTGACGTCCGCGGAAAGACACTTTGACTTACTCAGAACACGATAGCCCTCGTTGCCGTCCTGCTTTGCCAGATCATAGATGAAGTATCTGAGAAAGTCGCTCTGCATACCCGTGTTGCCGTCAGAGCCTGTCTCCTCCTTATCGGTCAGATAGGTGATACAGGTGCACTCGGGCAGCTTGGTGTCAAAGATCGCGGTGACAGACGGATAGGCACAGCACTTGTCATCGTGACCGTAGCCGCCGATCATGGAGCGGTCAAAGCCGACGTCGCGGGTCGGATACGCGGGGCAGAAGTTCAGCTCCGCGGAGAGGAAGTCATTCTCTTCAATGCCAAAGCGGTCGTTGAGGATCTTCATCACATTCAGCGCGACGAGATCCTTTTCATCGCTGTCGTCATAGGGACGCGAGCCGACAAGGATGTTCAGATCCTCGCCCGTAAAGAGCTTTGACACGGTCTTTGCGGCGCCCTCACGGTCGAGATGCGGCAAGAGATCGGTGATCAGGAAGCACTCGTCCCTCACATCGTCGCCGATATGGATATCCACGGTCGAGCCGTCGAGCTTGACCACTCTGCCGTGCAGGGCAAGCGGCACGGTCGTCCACTGATACTTTTTGATGCCGCCGTAATAGTGGGTCTTGAACAGCGCCAGACCGTTGTCCTGATACAGCGGATTGGGTTTCAGATCAATGCGCGGGGAGTCGATATGCGCGATCGCGAGACGTACACCGTTCGAGGTGCCGTTCTTGCCGATGACCGCCAGACCGATCGTCTTCTCACGGTTGATCACATAGACCCTGTCGCCGGGCTTGTAAGAGCTGTCGGGATCAAATTCCACAAAGCCCTCCTTTTCTGCCAGCGCCTTGACGTAAGCTACCGCCTCGCGCTCGGTGCGGGCGTTGTCGAGGAACTTTTTGTAGTCCTCGCAGTAAGCGTCCGCCTGAGCGAGCACCTCAGCCGAGTAGGTCGCCGCGCCGCGGCGTTCCTTCATCATCAGTTTTTCTCTGAGTTCTTTTGCATTTTCACTCATTTTGTACCTCCTGTAAATGGATAACGGTTAACGGATAACGGTTAACGGTGAAGGGAGGGCGTTGCCCTCGCCCATTTTTATCGATCAAAAATCCACATGGGTTTTCCCACAACCGTTCTCTGTTCTCCATTCTCCGTTCTCCGGAATTATTGATAATATAGTTTTTGATACAGCTCATATGCGTGACCGACGCGCTCGACGTAGGCGGAGGTCTCCTCATAGGGGATGTTCGACAGCGTTTTGCCGTCGGGCGAGATCGCCCTATCCTGCAGCCATCCGTTCACGGTGGTCGTGCCCGCGTTATAGGCGGCGATCGCCGTGTCGCGCACGCCGTATTGTTTGAGCAGCACCGACAAAAGGTAGGTGCCGTAGCGGATATTGATATCGGGATCCTTGAGCGAATCGGCGGTGTACTTCACCTGTCCGTCCAGGCTCTCCTGCAGCCAGTCGAAGGTCGAGGGCATGATCTGCATCAAGCCCAGTGCGCCCGCGGCGCTCTCCACCTCGGGGCGAAAACCGCTTTCGGTACGGATGACCGCGAACACGAGCGGCTCCTCTACGCCGAATTCAGCGGCGTATTTGTGCACCTGCTCGCCGTATTGCTGCTGATAAAACAGGCTGTAGACCTTGCCCTTGGTACCCTTATAGGATGTGTCAGAAAGAAAAAAGAATACCATCACACCCACAAAAAGCAAAAGCACGAAGGTCACGAGGAAGCCGAGCGCTCCGTGACCCTTGGTCTCGCGTGAATGCCGTCGGTCATATCTTCTGCTCATCCGCGCACCACCTTTCCGCATATTCCCGCACCGCGCTTTGGAACG
>DNIP01000165.1 GCA_003499325.1 Oscillospiraceae bacterium | reverse complement strand
ATGCTCACCGAAGAAGAATTGCGAGAAATGAGAGAAGAACAAGAATGAAGATCATATTCATGGGTACGCCCGATTTTGCCGTGCCCTGTCTGGAGCAATTGATCAAAGCGGGTCATGAGATCGCGGCGGTGTTCACCCAGCCCGATAAGCCCCGCGGCAGAAAACAGACGTTAACGCCTCCCGAGGTGAAGGTCTGCGCGATGGAACACGGCTTGACCGTCTATCAGCCAAAGACCCTGCGTGACGGTGAAGCGCTCGATATCATCAAAGCAATCAGCCCCGCGTGTATTGTGGTCGCCGCTTACGGAAAGATACTGCCCAAGGAGATCCTCGATCTGCCGCAGTACGGCTGTATCAACGTGCACGGCTCTCTGCTGCCAAAGTATCGCGGCTCGGCGCCGATCCAGTGGTCGGTCATCAACGGTGACAAAGAAACCGGCGTGACCATCATGCAAATGGCTGAGGGCGTCGATACCGGCGATATGCTGTATCAAAAGGCGATCCCGATCAATATCGACGATACCGCCGAGAGTATGTTTAACAAGCTCTCCGAATTAGGCGGCGAGATGATCGTGGAAGCGCTCGACAAGCTCGAAAAAGGCGAGCTGACTGCCATCAGGCAGGATGAAGCGCTCGCAACGCACGCCCCGATGCTCAATAAGTCGATCAGTGAGATCGATTGGCATAAACCCGCACTCGACGTGCATAATCTTGTCAGAGGACTTTACAGCTGGCCGATTGCGCAGACGACGTTCAACGGCAAAAAGCTCAAGATCTACCGCACGACGTTGGGCAAAGGAAACGGAGAAGCGGGCTCAATCATCGCGACCGATCCGCTGACAATCGCTTGCTCGGAGGGTTCCGTGGTGATCGAGGAGCTCCAGCTCGAGGGAAAAAAGCGTATGGACGCGAAAACATTTTTGATCGGTCATCCGCTCAACATCAATGATAAACTGGGAGAATAAACGTTAAGGAGATAGTACGATGATTTTTTATAATTTGAATTATTTGATCTACATGCTGCCGTGTTTCATTCTGTCTTTGATTTGCAATATCATGGTCAAGTCAAATTTCAGCAAGTATTCACAGATCGCCAATTCCCGCCGCTTGACCGGCGCACAGGCGGCACAGCAGGTTTTGTCTGCTCACGGAGTAACAGGCGTACGCATCGAGCCCGTACAGGGCAGTTTGACGGATCACTTCGATCCGCGCACCAATGTGATCCGCCTCTCGGAAACCGTCTATAACGCCAAGACGGTCGCGGCTGTCGGCGTCGCCTGCCATGAAGCGGGTCACGCGGTACAGCACGCGGAGGGCTATCTGCCCAACAAGATCCGCTCCGTGATTGTCCCGATGGCGAACTTCGGTTCCCGACTGAGCTGGATCTTCCTGGTAGTCGGTTTACTGCTGCCCACAAAGTTCAACTTTGTCGTGATCATCGGTATCGTGCTGTTCTCATTATCGGTACTGTTCACCCTGATCACCCTGCCCGTCGAGTTCAACGCGTCAAGCCGTGCTTTGAAAACGATCAAAGAAACCAATATGCTTAATCCCGACGAGTATGACGGCGCGAAGAAGGTTTTGACCTCCGCGGCAATGACCTATGTCGCCGCCGCCGCGACGTCGATCGCGCAGCTCCTGCGACTGCTGATGATCGCGAATAACCGCAGAAGATAAAACGATTAACAGAGGATAAAACCATGGCTAATGTCAGAAACATTGCATATCATGTGCTGTACCGCGTGCTCTATGAGGACGCGTATTCTGCCATAGCCATCAACAACGCCGTTCGTGAAGAAAAGCTCAGCGGCGTGGATATTTCCTTTCTGTCGGCGTTGGTTTACGGCGTTTTGGAACGCAAGCTGACGCTCGAATTCATCATCCGTCAGTATTCGTCCATTCGTATCAAAAAGATCGAAAAGGGCACGCTGATTGTGCTGTATCTGGGCATGTATCAGCTGATCTATCTGGATAAGGTGCCCGACAGCGCCGCCGTCAATGAGAGCGTCAAGCTCTGTAAACAGCTCAAACTGTACAAAAGCTCCGGCTTTGTCAACGCGATCTTGCGTAACTTCGTGCGTGCGGATAAAGCATATCGGCTTCCCGACAGGCAAAATATTGTCAAATATTGCAGCGTTGTGTATTCCTGCCCCGAAAGCATGGTGACGGAATTGATCGCGACCTACGGGGATGATTTGACGGAAAAAGCATTACAGGGAATCCTCGGCAGACCGCCGATCACCGTCCGCGTCAATACCTTAAAGACGGATAAAGCAGCCTTACAATCAGCGCTCACAGCGCAGGGCGTGATCGTCAATGATATTTCTTTTTTAGAAAATTCTCTCAATCTCAGCGCGACAGGCAGTCTAGAGAAGATCCCCGAATTCCGGCAAGGTCACTTCTTTGTCGAGGACGCGGCGTCACAGCTCTGCGCCGAGATCCTCGGCGCTCAGCCCGGTGAGACAATTGCCGACGTCTGTGCCGCACCCGGCGGCAAATCGCTCTACTCTGCGATCCGCATGGAGAACAGGGGAGAGATCTACTCCTACGATATCCACGAGCATAAGATCAAGCTGATGCGGGAGAATGCCGACCGCCTCGGTATTTCGATCATGCACACCGCTATCCGCGACGCGGCGTCAAATCATAGGCTTCCCGTATGTGACAGAATGCTCTGCGATGTGCCGTGCTCGGGTTGGGGAATCCTGCGGCGTAAGCCCGAAATTCGTTACAAAACAGACACAAATATTGACATCTTGCCGAACTTGCAATACAGTATATTGTGTATGAGTGTGGAGAATCTACCCGCAGATAGTGTTCTGGTCTATTCGACCTGTACATTGCGTAAAGAGGAGAATCACGATATCATCCGTCG
>DNIP01000121.1 GCA_003499325.1 Oscillospiraceae bacterium | reverse complement strand
CAAACAGCTCGGATATCCTCTTCCAAATCCCGAACGTGATCGCGCTCGACTGCATCTATGTCGGGCTGGTGATGATTACAAAAAAGCTCTTTGACCGCCGATCCGTCACCAATATCACCGCCATCGCGCTGACGATCTGCTTTCAGCCGATGTTCATGACCACCTTCACCTACGGTTTGCTCTTAGGCCTTTCGTTCTCGGTGTGGAGCGTGTACTTTGTGATCCGCTATATGCAGGAGAACAAGATCAAATTCGCCGTGTTTGCCGTTTTGCTGATGGCGGTATCGGTACTGCTCAAATACAACAACATGATCGTTATGGCGGCGGTATGTATCGCGCTGCTGCTGCACGTGATCGGCAAAAAGCGGTTCATGGCGCTGGCGGTCATCGCGGCGATGATTATCTGCTCCGTCGGACTGCAAAAGCTCGTGATCCTCAGCTACTCCGCGCGCAGCGGCGTGGAGCTGAATACACAGGTATCTCAGAAGATGTACGCCTACATGGGCATGAGCGAGAGCGGTATGGCGCCGGGCTGGTACAACGGCAAGGCGATGGAGACCCTGCGCGACGCCAATATGGACGTCGATAAGGCGAATGAGGTCGCGTCCCAGGGCATCAAGCAGCGCATGGACACGCTGACGAAGAACAATCAGTTCTTCGAATTCTACAAGCAAAAGCTGCTCAGCCAGTATAATGAGCCGAGCTTCGAATCCATCTGGATCAGTCAGGTGCGCAAGCACAATTACCCCGAGGGCGAGGAATTGCCCAAGCTCGTGACCTCGGTCTATTCGGGCGGCTTGTCCAAGGTGTTCGACAACTGGTTCAACTACTACGTGATGATGACCTATATCGCCTTTACCGCGGGAATGGTATGGCTGATCTTCCGCAAGAAGCTCACTACAGAGAGCCTGATCCTGCCGGTCGCCATATTGGGCGGCGCACTGTATCACCTGATATTTGAGGGAAAGAGCCAGTATATCCTCCCCTACTTCATCCTGCTGATCCCCTTTGCCGCGTACGGCTTTGTTGAGAGTATGCGGGCGCTCCACAAGAAGAGCAAGGTACTATTTGAATAAACGATATAATAATTGAGATTGCGAGGTTTTTTATGAAGCCTCGCAATTACTATATAAGACAGAACAAAAGCGTCGCTTTGCAGCGGCGCTTTCATTTTGCTATTCGGTTTTCAGCGCTGATAATACGAGGCGACACGACGCAGCTTGCGCGTGGCTGACTGGATATGTCGAGTGACAGTGGATCGGGAAAGATGCAGCGCGTCGGCGATATCCTTCATCTTCATACCTTCCAAATAATACATAGTGATACAGTCACGCTGGCGGTCGGTCAGCTCGCGTCGGATCGCGCGGGTGAGGATCGTTTTCATCCTCTCGCGCTCCATGCGATTGGAGGAACCGTGATGATACAGTGAAAACGCGATAATATCACTGTTTTCATCGTTCAGGTAGACCCTCTCATGCCGCATGGCGTTTTCCTCCGCGATCACGCAAAAGCTCGGCGGTTTTCAGCAACTCGCGATAAATACGGCGGTATTCAATGATCGTATCGCCGATGGATTTGCGCATATCAGCATTCAGTTTTTTGTCATTCAACAACGCCTTTTTCTTCTCAATTACGCTCAGTACGCGACAGGCGTCCTCTCGGTACGCCGCCGCCCATTCACAATAATTCATTTGATTGTCCTTTCGATAGACTGCGTTTAAAAAACATGTGGTAACGTATTCACTGAGTATGGGGCTACTCGTGCCTTTCGGCAGATCAAAAGCGTAGCATCACCGCTTTTGAAGGGAGTTGATCGATCATTTGTTCCCTACTATTATTATAACAGATATCGCATCATAAATCAAGAGATTTTCGAATATTTGTTCTAAATTTTCAATAAAGAGAAACGGCAGGATGATCTGCCGTTTGTGTTATTCTGTCGGTTTTTGCTCGGTTTTTTTCCGCCTTTTCTTCTCCTTATGCTCAACCTCTGCGGTCTTTTTGGTGACGTCGACATGGTCGTAGCACTGCTTGAAGATGATTCTTCCCTCAAAATCCCTGTGGCATCTCAGGCAACGAAAATTCGCGCGGAAGGAGCGGTTTTTGAGCCGCCATTTAGAGCGGCGCAGGGCGCGTCGTCCGCAGTTTTCACAGTTGAAAAACATCTCGCGCTTATCGACGCCGGGATCCTTCAGATCGCAGATATTGTAATTCTTGAAGTTGATACGGCGATAAAAATCGTCGTCGCAGGTATAGATAAACTGCTGTAACAGATCCTTATCATAGAGTGCCTTGAAGCATGCCGCCGTCAGCTCCGCATCATTGTAAGCGCGGTGCAGGCTGTCATCCTCAAAGGAAACGCCGAGCATCTCGGCGCAGGTGGACAACCCGAGCTGGCGGGCCTTGTCATGGTAGCCGAGCGCCCTCTCGCAGTACTTTTGCGCGTTGACATAATACTTCATGAACGGCAGCTTGTCGTTGCCGTAGAAATACTTGTAATTCTCGATCAGCACCAGCACGTCGCTGTTGCTCCATGTCATCAGCACACCGTCGCCGAGGAACTTGCGGAACTTCGACATGACATGCGAGAAGGTGTTGTTGCACTTTTTCAGCTCGTCGATGGTGATATGCGTCAGAGCGCTGACATGAGAATTGAGCTTTTTGGAGATCTGGGGCTTGACCAACTCCGAAAAGGTCTCGATGATATTCAGTTGTTCGTCACATTTAACCGCGCCGAACTCGATGATCTCGTTCACAAACTTGTGACGATGCTTCGAGTAGGTGCCGTTAAACTCCAAATCAAGAATAATATATTCCATATCATTTACCATCTATTCAGACGAACACTGCGCGTCCGTACTGACCACTGATCACTGACCATTGATCACTGACCACTGACCACTAATTACTTATTCCTGAACTGGTGCTTCATGCGCTGTTCCTTGCTGAGGATCTCCTTGCGCATACGGATGCTCTCGGGCGTGACCTCGACCAGCTCGTCATCCGCGATGAACTCAAGACACTGCTCGAGCGAGAGGATGGAGGGCGGGGTGAGCTTGAGCGCGTCATCCGAGCCCGAGGCACGGGTGTTGGTAATGTGCTTCTTTTTGCAGACGTTGACGGTGATATCCTCCGCTTTAGGACACGCTCCAACGATCATGCCCTCGTAAACGTCCACACCGGGCCCGACAAAGAGTCTGCCGCGTTCCTGAGCGGCATACAGACCGTAGGTGACGGTCTCGCCTGTCTCAAACGCGATCAATGAACCCTGATGGCGGGTGACGATATCGCCCTTGTACGGCTCGTAGGAATCGAACACGTGATTCATGATACCGTTACCGTTGGTATCGGTCAGGAACTCGGGACGGTAACCCATCAGACCGCGGGACGGAATGCGGAACTCGATGTGCGTAGTGCCGCCGTCGCGCGTACCCATATTGATCAGCTCCGCCTTGCGGGAGCCGAGCTTCTCCATGACTGCGCCGACATAGTTCTCGGGCACCTCGATCATGAGGTACTCGATCGGCTCATGGAGAACGCCGTCGATCATCTTAGTGATGACCTGAGGACGGCTGACTTGGAACTCGTAGCCCTCGCGACGCATGGTCTCGATCAGGATCGAGAGATGGAGCTCGCCTCTGCCCGACACCTTGAAGGTATCGGCGGAGTCGGTCTCCTCGACGCGGAGCGCCACATTGGTCTCCACTTCCTTAAAGAGCCTGTCGCGGATGTTGCGGGAGGTGACATACTTGCCCTCTCGACCCGCAAATGGTGAATTGTTGACGATGAAGTTCATCGATACGGTCGGCTCATCGATCTTGACGAACGGCAGCGGATCGATATGATCGGGCGCGCAGAGCGTCTCACCGATATTGATGTCCGCGATACCCGACACGCAGACGAGATCGCCCATCTGCGCTTCATCACATTCCACGCGCTTCAAGCCCTCAAACTCATAGAGCTTGCTGACCTTGACGTTAGTGGTGGTGCCGTCCTGGTGGCACAGCACCGCCTGCTGACCGGACTTGACATGACCGCGCTCAACGCGACCGATGCCGATACGGCCGACATACTCATCATATTCGATGTTGGAAACGAGCAGCTGCAGGGGTGCGTCGATCTCGCCCTGAGGGGCGGGGATCTCGCGGATGATCGCCTCAAACAGCGGCTTCATATCGGGGGTCATCTCATAAGGATCGAGCGAGGATACACCCTCGCGCGCTGACGCGTAGACAACGGGAAATTCGAGCTGATCGTCATCCGCGCCGAGCTCGATGAACAGGTCGAGCACCTCGTCGATGACTTCCTCGGGACGCGCACCGTCACGGTCAATCTTGTTGACGACGACTAGCGGCTTTTTGCCCAGTCCCAGCGCCTTTTTCAGTACGAAACGCGTCTGCGGCATACAGCCCTCGAACGCGTCGACCAGCAGTAATACGCCGTCGACCATCATCAGGATACGCTCCACCTCGCCGCCGAAGTCGGCATGTCCGGGGGTATCGACGATATTGATCTTGGTATCTCCGTACATGACGGAGGTGTTCTTAGACAGGATCGTGATGCCGCGCTCACGCTCCAGATCGTTGCTGTCCATGACGCGCTCGTTAACGACCTCGTTGGTGCGGAAGATGCCCGACTGTCTGAGGAGCTGATCGACCAGTGTGGTCTTGCCGTGATCAACGTGCGCGATGATCGCGATATTGCGCAAATTTTCTCTTTTATCCATATTATCACCTTGTTTTTTCATCAGCGCCTGCGGCGTAAACGCCATGAGCGCAAACTTCCTTATTTTACAGCTTATATTATATCATTCCCGATCGCTAAATGCTATGTTCAAAATCACCGAAAAAGAAATCACATCACTGAAGATTCTGTGTTTTCGGTTGCTTATCCCTCTGGATTTGCGCTTTTTATGATAAAAAAGCGGGTTGCCGCCTTTACTTTGTCGAGAAAAAGTAGTATAATATCGGTGTGTGTGAAAAGGATTGACAAGTCGGATCAGTATTTTCACTGAACCGACTTTGTTTTATTTCAGTGAAATGATCCGCTCAAAGTGATGAAAGAACGTCACAAGAACATAAAGTGTGAAAGCATCGGCGGACTGAGGGTCGCAACTCTCCGGCCGCCTTACCACATATAACATTTCTTTAAGATATAGGAGGAAAAACATGGGATTAACTTTAGCAGAAAAAATCATTAAAAATCATCTGGTGACCGGCGAGATGGTCAAGGGCACCGATATCGGTATCCGCATTGACCAGACCCTGACACAGGACGCTACCGGTACAATGGCTTACCTTGAATTTGAAGCGATGGGCATCGACCGCGTTCGCACCGAGCGCAGCGTCGCGTACATCGATCACAACACCCTACAGACAGGCTTTGAGAATGCTGACGACCATCGTTTTATCCAGACCGTGTGTAAAAAGCACGGCATCTGGTTCTCCCGTCCCGGCAACGGTATCTGCCACCAGGTTCACCTAGAGCGCTTCGGCATCCCGGGCAAGACCCTGATCGGCTCCGACTCCCACACCCCCACCGGCGGCGGCATCGGTATGCTGGCGATCGGCGCGGGCGGTCTGGACGTAGCGGTCGCGATGGGCGGCGGCGAATACTACATCACCATGCCCAAAATCGTGAACGTTGAGTTACAGGGCGAATTACAGGAGAACGTCTCCGCGAAGGATATCATCCTCGAGGTACTGCGCATCATGTCTGTCAAGGGCGGCGTCGGCAAGATCATTGAGTATACAGGCGAAGGAATAAAGACACTCAGTGTCCCGCAGAGAGCGACCATCACCAACATGGGCGCCGAGCTGGGCGCGACCACCTCGATCTTCCCCTCCGATGAGAACACGCTCGCATTCCTGAAGGCGCAGGACAGAGCAGACGATTATACCGAGCTCAAGGCGGATGACGACGCTGTTTATGATGAGCACATCATAATCAACCTTTCCGCGCTGGCGCCTCTGGCGGCTTGCCCCCATTCCCCCGACGCGGTGAAGAGCGTGGAGGAATTGGCAGGCATGAAGGTCGATCAGGTATGTATCGGCTCCTGCACCAACTCGAGCTACGCCGATCTGATGAAGGTCGCGCATATCTTAAAGGGCAAGACGGTTGCCGACGGCGTATCGCTGGCGATCGCTCCCGGCTCCAAGCAGGTGCTCAATATGCTCGCGCAGAACGGCGCGCTGTCCGATCTGATCGATGCGGGCGCGAGAATCCTCGAGAGCGCGTGCGGCCCCTGCATCGGCATGGGTCAGTCCCCGAACTCGAAGGGCGTTTCTCTGAGAACCTTTAACCGTAACTTCCTCGGTAGAAGCGGAACCAAGGACGCTGAGATCTATCTGGTTTCCCCCGAGGTAGCGGCGGTATCCGCTTTGACCGGCGTGATGACCGACCCCAGAAAGTACGCGGACGGCTACAAGGTCGATATGCCCGAGCACTTCTTAATCAACGACAACATGGTCATCGAGCCCGCCTCCGTTGAGGAGATGGACAAGGTCGAGGTACTGCGCGGCCCGAACATCAAGGAATTCCCCAAGACCTCCGCGATGGCGGAGAGCATCAGCGCCACCTGCTCCTTAAAGGTGGAGGACAACATCACCACCGACCACATCATGCCCGCAGGCGCAAAGATCCTGCCCCTGCGCTCCAATATCCCCGCGATCTCTGAGCACTGCTTCACCGTATGCGATACTGAGTTCCCGTCCCGCGCCAAGGCGCTGGGTTCCTCGATCATCGTCGGCGGCTCCAACTACGGACAGGGTTCCTCCCGTGAGCACGCGGCTCTTGCGCCGCTGTATCTCGGCGTGAAGGCGGTACTGGTCAAGAGCTTCGCACGTATTCACAGAGCAAATCTGATCAACGCGGGCATCCTGCCGCTGGAATTCGCTGATGAAAACGATTACAACAACATCGACCTCGGCGATAACCTCGCGATCGAGAACATCCGTGATCAGATCGCGGCGGGCAACGGTATCACCATCATCAACAAGACAAAGAATGTCGAGATCAAAACAAACTGCGCGTTGACCGAGCGCCAGAAGGATATCATCCTCGCGGGCGGTCTGCTTAACTACACGATGTCGAAATAAGACGCGCGCGTCTTATCATTTGTTTGATCAATCACATCGAATCCCGAATACATTCACGTTAATCATATCAGGAGGCAAACATGGCTAAAATTCAAATGAAAACGCCACTCGTCGAGATGGACGGCGATGAAATGACCAGAGTTATCTGGCAAATGTTAAAGGATAAACTCATTCTCCCCTTTGTTGACTTAAAGAGCGAGTATTATGATCTGGGCTTGGAGAAGCGCAACGAGACCAACGATCAGATCACCGTTGACTCTGCCGAGGCGACAAAGAAGTACGGCGTAGCGGTCAAATGCGCTACCATCACCCCGAACGCCGCGCGTATGGATGAATATAACCTCAAAGAGATGTGGAAGAGCCCCAACGGCACCATCCGTGCGATCCTCGACGGTACGGTATTCCGTCAGCCGATCCTCGTTAAGGGCATCACCCCCTATATTCCCACTTGGACAAAGCCCATTTGCATCGCGCGTCACGCCTACGGCGACGTGTACAAGAACACCGAAATGATCGTCAAAAAGGGCTCCAAGGCGGAGCTTTGTGTGACCGACAAGGACGGCAACGAAAGCCGTCAGCTGATCCACAGCTTTGACAGCTCCGACGGTATCATCCAGGGCATGCACAACCTCGACAACTCTATTGCATCCTTCGCGAGAGCGTGCTTCAACTACGCGCTCGATCAGAAGAAGGACGTATGGTTCGCGACCAAGGACACCATCTCCAAGAAATACGACCATACCTTCAAGGATATTTTCGCGGAAATATTCGAGAACGAGTACAAGGCAAAGTTCGAGGAAGCGGGTATCGAATACTTCTACACCCTGATCGACGACGCTGTCGCGCGTGTTATACGCTCCAACGGCGGCTATATCTGGGCTTGCAAGAACTATGACGGCGACGTCATGAGCGACATGATCGCGACCGCGTTCGGTTCTCTGGCGATGATGACCAGCGTGCTGGTCTCCCCCACAGGCGTCTACGAATATGAGGCGGCGCACGGTACCGTACAGCGCCATTATTACAAGCACCTCAAGGGCGAGGAGACCTCCACCAACTCCGTCGCCACCATCTTTGCATGGTCGGGCGCGCTGAGAAAGCGCGGTGAGCTGGACGAGCTGCCCGAGCTGGTCGAATTTGCCGATAAGCTCGAGAAGGCGACCATCGACACCATCGAGAGCGGCGTCATGACAGGCGATCTGTACCTGCTGAGTACCCTCGAGAACAAGAAAAAGGTCAACACCGAGGAATTCCTCGACGCGATCCACGACAGACTTGCTACTATTGCGTAAGGAGTAATCACAATGCCAAAAGAAGGCGTTTCCATTCAAGTCATCAGACGACTTCCCCGTTATTACCGCTATCTTTCCGAGCTGGATTCAGAGGGCATAGAGAAGATTTCATCCACCAAGCTCGCCGCTATGATGAATTCCACCGCATCACAGATCCGTCAGGATCTGAACTGCTTCGGCGGCTTCGGACAGCAGGGCTACGGCTATTCCGTTTCGGGGCTCCGCGCGGAGATCGAAAAGATTCTCGGTCTGGATCAACAGCACAACTTGATCCTGATCGGCGCGGGAAATCTGGGCAGAGCGATCGCGACCCATCTGAGCTTTGAGAAGCTCGGCTTCAAGCTGACCGCGATTTTTGAGAAGAATGAGAAGCTCATCGGCACCACCCTGCGCGATATTACGATCATGCCGGACGATCAGATCGAAGAGTATGTCAAGAAGAATCATATCGACACCGCCGTGCTGACCATGCCCAAGGAGGCGGTCGAGAAGATCATCGACAAGCTCTATGACTGCGGTATCCGCAGCTATTGGAATTTCAGTCACTATGATATCTCCAAGAAGTACCTTGACGTCACTGTTGAAAATGTGCATCTCAGCGACAGCCTGATGACCTTATCCTACATGATGAATCAGTCGAATTGACGCTTTTATCCAAACAGAACAGCAAAGCCGACTCCCGAGGGAGCCGGCTTTTGTTATACTAATCCTTGATAAAAAGATTTAATCAGATATTAGTGATAAATTTCGCAGAGCGAGGCGAGTGACGCAGGCAGGCTGGCGCCTGTCAAGGAGCTCAACAAAGCTATGCGGAATTTAGCGCCATAGATGATAAAGGTTTTTATCAAGGATTAGTATTATATGCAATTCATTATTGGTGTACGCTGATTTTCTTATCCTCGATCGTGACGGCCTTGTCGCAGATCGCGAGCGCCGCCTTTTTGTGGGTGATGATGACGCAGGTTTTATCGTTGAGCTCACGCAGGTTATGCAGGAGCTGTTTTTCGGTCGCTTCATCGAGCGCCGAGGTCGCTTCATCGAGCAGGATGATCGGCGCACCTGTCAGGAGCGCACGCGCGATCGCGACGCGCTGCACCTGACCCTCGCTCAGTCCTCCCCCATGCTCCGCGATCACGGTATCGAGCCCCTGCGGCAGCTCGGCGATGAACTCCTCCGCACAGGCGATCCGTGCCGCTTCCATGATATCGGCGTCCGTCGCGTCGGGCGCAACAAAGGCGATATTCTCACGCAGGGTGCCCGAGAGCAGGAAGTTGCCCTGCGGCACATAGGAAAACAGCTTTCTGAGTCCCTTATCCATGATAAATTTTTGATCCGCGGTGCGAATGTATATCTCGCCCGATTTCGGCTGATAGACGCTGAGCAGGAGCTTCATCAAGGTGCTTTTGCCGATGCCGGAAATGCCCTCGATCGCGACGAACTCGCCCTTATTGATGATCAAAGAGGTATGCTCCAGCACGATGTCACGGTCAAAGGAAAAGCTGATATCGTCGAAGCAGATCGACTGCATCTCGCGATAAATCCGATCGGTATCGACATCGCTGTGCAGGATCGGCTCATCGGGCAGCTCCTCAACCTCCATGATCCTCTCGGCTGACGCCAGCGCGTTGAAGTAGGTCGGGAAGATATTCGCCATGCCTTGGATCGGCGTGCGGATCTGACCGATCAGCGAGGTGATCTGCATCACCACGCCGTAGGAGATCATCCCGTAGAACAGGTTATACGCGCCCCAGCAGAGTCCCCATACAAACGCGAACGAGAACACAGCGCTCATACCCGTTCCCGTGACAATGGAATAGATATTGCGCTTGCGCTGCGCGCGATAGGAATCCTCCTGCAAGTCATTGGCGGAGGAACGCATTTTATCCTGTGCGTCAAAGGTCTTGATCATCAAGAGCGAGCCGAGCCCCTCCTGCATAAAGGAGCGCACCTTGCCCTCTTTTTTCTGCACATCCTTATGCAGCTTCTTAGTCATCGGCTTGAACAGTGACGATACCAGAAACACCAGCACACCGCCCACCACGAACACCAGCGCAAAGATCGCGTCGATGCGGACAAGAACAACGAAGATGCCGATGATCTTCACGATAAAGAACACCAGATTCGGGATAATGGACACGATCGCCGAGGTCACAACGCTGATATCGTTGGTCAGCAGATTCATCAGCTCGCCCGAATGATATTGTGAGATATCCCCGTACTCCTTCATCATCATCGAAAAAAAGAGGTCGGATTTCATGCTCATATCCAGACGCGCACGAACCTTAAAGGCAAAATTACGCGCCAAGATCAGCGTGATGACCTGAATCACCGTCACGCCGAAATAGAGCGAGCCGTAGCGGATCACCTCATTGATGGAGCCGGCCTTCGCGCCGTTGACAGCCGCGTCAACCAGCTCGCGCGCGAACTCGGTGTTGTACACGCCGATGAACGCGTTCACGCCGTAAACGATCGCTAAAATAATAATGTTGATAAACTGAGGCCTTGAGCTGCGAACGATCCAGCTCAAGGCGCTTTTTTGCTTTTTGGACACAAGATCCTCCAAAGAAATCTTTTGATCGGTTGAGATTGTCACAGCTTCCAAAGAGCCGTGCTTGACAAGATTACACTCTTTCGAGAATGAAATCCATATCGTTGACGTCGCCGACGCCGAAGAATTTGACGCGGTGCATGACGCGCTCGAGGATAAACAGCGTATGCTTGGTGCGCTCCTGACGGACGTTCTGTGATACCGCGTGCATGAACAGCGGTACAAAGTCCTTGGCCTCGATCGCTCTGAGCGAATCAAAGCGCTTGCTGTCCACAAACACGATCGATCTCAACCGGAGCTTTTTGCCCGTGACGGAGGCAGTGCCGAGATCGCCGAACGGCGTATCAAAGACATAGTAGTCGTCATCCTGCATGCGGACGCCGGGATAGTGATAGACGAACGCCTTGTCGCGCGGGATCATCCTCGCCAGATCGATCGAGCTGTCGTCGGGCGCGGCAAAGAGCGTGCACTCGCCGTCGTTCTCCACACCGACCGCACGGATCGGGAAGCCGTTGAAGTCGAAGATCGCCCATGAATAGAGGGTTGCCATATACAGCGCCTCCACCTTATCGGCGGTCATGCCCTCATATTCCTCCATCATCTCGAGCAGGCGGTCGTCGCTCATCTCGAGCGTGATATTCGGCGTCGCCTGATAATCCACCTCATAGCGCGGAATACTCTCGGCGAGAGACGGTGAATTGGTTTTAATTTCAACATTCAAATCAGATATACGATACAAAGCCATATTCTTTCTCCGTTTTCGTAATTGGATGGTCTATTGTTTTCGGTCAAATAATTGATGATACAGCCGCCTGCAGAGCCGACGGAGCCGCTTTTTGAGCATCAGGCGGCGTACATAAAAGCGATAAGAAAGATCATTGACCGAATACGTCTTGCCGTTATGGGTGAACGCGGTCATGATCGCGAGGACGTCGTCATCCCCTACCCCATACTCATAACTGTATTGATTATCGCCGCAAAAGATATATGCGCCATCTTTTGTGAAGCCGATCATCCGATGCAGGACAAGCTGATCGGTTTTGCGGCGCACATAAAACGCGACATCATACCTTTTCAGCTGATCGGGCTTCTTCGAAAAGGTCACCTTGTCATGCTTGCCGTCGAGCATCGGGAGCATGCTGTTGCCGGACGGCGTAAAGATGAACTCCTGACCGCGGTCAAGGCTCTCCTGCATCACCGCGACGAATTCGGCGGGCGATATCAGCTCACTCAATGAGATCAGCCTCGCTGAGCTTCACAAGAAAGCGGTCGATATCGGCGGCGGCTGTCGCCTCATCTACCTCATATTCCTCCAGCATTTTCGCGATCAGCTCTTCCCTGTCGGCGCCGACCTCGAGCTGCTTCCACAGGAACGCGCCGCTCTCTGTCAGCTTGATGATGCCGGAGAAATCGACCGCCCTGCTGCGCACCGGAACAACAACGTAGGATCCGGCGATTTTCTTCAATACAAAGTTGTCCTTTATCTTCATATAATCACCACCAAAATTATAGCCTATCACGACAGTTTTTGCAAGTGGCAAATAGACATTTCGGCAAAACACGGCGAGTTTCGATCAAGTATTTTGATGTTGACCGAGGTATATACAAATTATCAATAAAAAATGGGTTTTTACTATTTCTATGAATTAAATAAACGTTTGCATAAATTATCATCATTTTAGAATCAGTGTATATTTTCTCTCTTTATTATTCCGTAACAAAATTATTACAAAAAGGTTACACAAAATCGTCATTTTGT
>DNIP01000009.1 GCA_003499325.1 Oscillospiraceae bacterium | reverse complement strand
TTTTGTAGATCTTCACATCATAAAACCCGTTGTCGGTATTCTTGAACTCCTCCATCACATCATGGGTATGGTCGGTGGAGTTGGAATCGATCATAATGATCTCGATCTTATGGTGCGGATAGTTCTGATCCTCAAAATCTCTGAGCAAGCCCTGCAGCGCTTCTTCTTCATTGCGCGCGATCGTACATAGTGAAACTCTCATTCTCCATTCTCCTCCAACGCCGCCTTTGTCATCCATTTGGCGCTGACGCACAGTGACTGCGTCATATAGGGGATGACATACAGCATAGGCAGAATCAACAGGCACAGCAGGAGCCACGGCGTAAAGCTGAAGATCAGCTTAGCCGCGTCGCCGGTTCTGTGCTTCATAATCATCTTGTTATAGCGGAATACTTCCTTCGGGGTGAAGTTGGGGTTATCCGCGCTGACGGTGAACACCGTAAAATAGCGCAGTGAATACAGTGTTGTCGTGAGCGTGGACAGTACCGCAAGGATAAAGTAACAGTCGTAGTAAAGTACCGTTTTACTGAACTCGGACGCGGAAGTGCTGCAGATGACAACATAGGCGATCAGCGGTGAATAGAGGATCAAAGCAGGCAGGAACATCCTGAGGATGAAGCGGATATTCAGGCTCAGCGCGTTGAAATACCGTCCCGAGCCGAAATGGTAGAAAACATCCTTCAGATCAATATTCTCAGTATACGCCGCTTTGTAATGGGCGCGGATATAGCCGTTGATGATCGGTGAGAACAGGAACAGCATGATGATCTCCACGGGATAACCGATCGAATAGACTAACATCATGCTCGTCGATTCATCCGATATGAACTGCGGAATCAGACAGGAGATCACCGTCGTCGTACCGTCCATGATCGAATAGGGGATCAGCACGATCAACAGCGCCATGACGGCTTTGACAAAATTTTGCTTGAGTATTCCGCGCGCCTGTGATTTGACGATTGCTTCAGCGGACATGCTTTATCATCCCTTAGTATAAAGATTATACATGCTCTCCAGACAGATCTGGGCATGCAGGAAGAATTTTTCAACATTGATACACTCGTTGGCGTTATGAATGTTGCTGACCTCTCCCTCGAAGATGGGGCCGAACGCGACGCCCTTGCCGCCGAGCTTGCGTGCGTAGGTTCCGCCGCCGGTGGTGTAGAGTCTGGGCTTTTCACCCATGACCGCCTCATAGGAATCACTGAGGATACGGACGATGTCGGAATTCTTATCCTGATACAGCGGCTTTAAATGCGACAGCACCTTGACATGGACGCCCTCCTTGTCCGCCTGACGGGTGATCTTCTCGAGGATCTTTTCGCCGTCCGCGGTAACGGGATAGCGGATATCCAGCGTGCAGGTGGCATAACCCTCGTCGATATGGATCGTACCGACGTTGACCGTCAACGGCCCCGATTCCTTATCTCTCATCTTGACGCCCAGCATCACGCCGTCGGTATCAACGCCGATATAGTGGCTGATAAAGGAGGGGAGAGTACCCATCGTGGGCAGCGCGAAGTTGGAGGTCAACAGATCGACCAGCGCCGTAGCGGCATTGAGTCCCTCCTCGGGGTTCGCGGCATGAGCCGCCTGACCGCGCGACAGTACCATCATACCGTCGATGGTGTAATAGAATTCGAACGAGCCCTTCTTCGCGTCAGCCAGTCGCGCCAGCTGATGATCCTCGTTCTCGGTGCAGTCGAGCAGTGCGTAGGCGGTGTCGGGGACGGCGTTGGTCGCTTTGCCGGAATGGAACTGGGTCAGCGTGGTGCCGTCGTGCGTATCCGCATACAGCTCTAATTGTAAAATACCCTTTTCACCGATACAAATACCGTATTCGGAATCGGGAGTAAAGGAAAGATCGGGCGTCGGCTCATATTCAAAATACTTGTCCATATCGGTCATGCCGCGTTCCTCACTGGTGCCGAAGATCGCGCGCAGGGTATTCTTGCCGACAACGCCGTTATCCTTAAGCGCTTTCAGGCAGTACAGATTGATCAGCGCGGCGCCTTTATCATCGGCAACGCCTCTGCCGTACATATAGCCGTTGTCGCCGATGGACAGCTCGAACGGCAGGGAATCCCAGTTGTTGCCCTCGGGCACAACGTCCAGATGCGCCAGTACGCCGCAGAGCTTTCCGCCTTCGCCCAGCTCGGCATGACCCGCTTCATTATCGATACTGCCGGCCTTCAGTCCGAAGCTGATCGCCTTCTTCATCATCCAGTCGAGCGCCTCCTTGCAGCCGTCTTGGATGCCGGTGACGGATTGGATCGCGATCAGTTCAGCCAAATCGGTGATGATCGCCTCTTTGTAGTCGAGTATTTTTTCGCCGAAACTCATAATTTCCTCCTCATTTTTTGGTGTTCTGTTTTTTTCTGTATGCTCTGCGGAATTCTCGTTTTGCACGAAAACCCCTGATGATAATCAAGTAGATCGCCAGTGCAACAAGCGCCGCGCCGGAGATGATCGCGCCTTCCTTTAACAAAGGCGTGTGATAGACAAAGTTGATCCTGCTGACCTGATGACCGGGCACACGCACCGCCATCAGTCCGGTGTTGACCTCCTCGACGTCGGCCTTTTCGCCGTTCACATACGCTGTCCAGCCCTCGTCATAAGGGATGCTGAAAAACAGCAGATTGTCATTTCCTTTGTTATGGAACTGCGCCTCAAAGCCATCCTTGGTATAACTGAATTTGGTGCAGGAATTCTCTTTTAGCTTTTCTGTATCCGAGAAGTAGTCCGATTCATTGTAGCTGAAATCAGCGGTAATGCTGTCGAAGCCGTCATATTTCGGATAGTAGACGTCCTGCGACTTGTTGGGATCATGCGAGAAGTTGAGGTTGAGGTACATCCCGTCGGTATATCCCGTGATATCCGCGTATTTCTGCATCTGAGCCTGAGAGAGCACCATCGCCTTGAGCAGCGCCAGGTGGCGGATCTCCTTGGTCAGATCGTTGTACTCCTCGGTCGTGATGAATCGATCGTAGGTGAAGCCCATCGGAACATAATGCTCGTTCTCATAGCTGTCAAAGCCGTTCTCGGTTTTCAGATACCGAAAACCGGGCATCACGGTCGTGTATTCGTCGATCGTTTCCTCGGGATCATGCTCCATAAAGAGATATTTGACGGATAGCAAGCCCCTTAATCCGTAGTAATCGGTGGAAGGGCGGGAGCCGACGTCACGCGGTACGCCGACATTGCGATAGAAGTTCATCAATGATCCGGGCACGATGCTGTGGAACGCCTGGATATTGGGTATCTGCCAGAACATTCCCATGTTATCCGAGGTTTTATAAAAGTCGGATCGCACCTCTTTGATATCGTCGATGGTGAGCTCCCTGCCGCCGTTGAGGGCGTAGTTGATCATGAATTCATCATCACGGTCGGCGTAGCTCCGTGCCGACCACATATACATGGTGCTGTAGGACGCGATGAAGATGCTCAGCGCGATTACGGTGACTTTGAAAAACCATTTGCGTTTCTTTTGATAGCATAAGGCGATCAGGAACGTCAGCGCCAGTCCGACGACGGTCGCGATCACAAAGACCCAGAAGCGCTTGGAGGATTCCTCCAAGCCGATCGTGAATGTCTTGATGGGCTTGTCCGATTCTTCATCCGGCATCAAACCGATCACCGCTGAGATCACCAGCGTGATGATCGCGGTCGGATAGAAGCCGCGGTTGAACGCGGTGATGTTAAAGCGGTCGAGCGCCTGCACGCTGACCAGTGCTATCAACAGCGTCAGCATGTAGAACCATCGCGCGTAGTAGTTGCTGTTCAGGCACTGGAAGGCGCTGTTGAGGATCGGGACGCACGCCATGATCAAGAGAATGATGATCATCCTGCGGAAGAACCCGCGCTTTTTATCACGCAGGTGCGCGATCACGAAGGTCATGGAGAACATCGGGATATAAAGGGCGACAGACGACCACTTTCCGCCCGCGTTCGGGGTGAAGTTATTTTTCGCCGGTACATCGCCGGGGAAGAACAGACTGACGAGTATCTGGACATATCGCTGGCTCTTCGAATAGACGACCGCGTTCCAGCCGTACAACAGCTCCGAGATACGGTAGTTGCCCGTGATCGCGGCGATCGACGGCAGGAGCAGTACCATCGACAGCGCAAAGCCCGCCGCGCATTCAAACGCAAGCGCGAAAAATTCACGCAGGCGGAAGCGGTAGGACTTCGAGATCAGCTTGACGATGTAGTAGATGATGACAAAGACGACCTGTCCGAAGAAGAAGTAATAGTTGATGAACGCCGCGGCGAATACCGCCAGCGCCACAACGCCTTTGCGCTTTGTCGCATGGAATTCATCCAGCGCCGCCAACAAAAGCGGAAAGATGATGATCGCCTCATGGAAATGGAAAAAGAAAATATTATAAACGGAAAATCCGGAGAACGCGTACAGCACGCCGCCGATGACGGCGTATTTCTTTTGCCGCACATAGCGGCGGATGTAGATGTATGCCGACAGCGACGTAAAGCCCAGCTTGAGCATCAGAAGCGGCCCGATGCAGTACGGTACCCATGAGGAGGGCAGCGGCACCGTCAGCCAGAAAAACGGCGAGCCGAGCAGATAGAAGCTGTAGCTGCCGATGAAGTTGGCGCCCAGATCGGTCAGGTGACTCCATCCTGTTTCGCCGCTGCGGATCGCATCATGCGCCAGCTGATAAAACGGGATCTCCTGCACGTTGAAGTCGCCGTAGTACAAAAAGTAACCCTTGTCATACACCATGACGGGAACGACGAGGATCGCCGAAAGGAGGAACGCCCACAAAAAGGCATATAACGCATATGGTCTTTTATCGTGATCGATACGATTCAGAACCATTTTCCATCCTCCCATAAAAGACTTTACGTGCTTCATAAAATGTGCTAGAATGTACCTAACGCCTAGGATAGGGCAGAATTACACACCTTAACTGATATATTATAACACATAATATTGGAAATTGCACTAAAAATTTTTAGTTTTTGTCAAAATAAAGGAGAATGATCGATGAACCGATTCTATGCCATGATCTCACGGATGAAATATATCGACCGCTGGGGCTTGATGAACAATACCAAAACCGAGAATATCTCGGAGCACAGCTTGGAAACAGCGATCCTCGCGCACGCGTTGGTCACTATCGCGAATGTCCGCCTGCATGAGAATCTCGACGCGGACAGAGCGGCGGTGATCGCGATGTTCCACGACGCGAGCGAGATCATCACCGGCGATATGCCCACCCCGATCAAGTATTATAACCCCGAGATCAAGAACGCCTATAAGACGGTGGAAAAGGTTGCGGAGAATCGCCTGATCTCCATGCTGCCCGAGGATTTACAGGATATCTACCGACCCGTGATCTCCAACGAGGACGCGGTCTTGGAGCAGTATGTCAAGGCGGCGGACAAGCTCTCCGCGCTGATCAAGTGTATCGAAGAGGTGCGCATGGGGAATAACGAATTCCTCAAAGCCAAGGAATCCACCGAGAAGGCGATCGAAAAGCTGGAGCTGCCGGCTCTCAGGATCTTTATGGAGGAGTGCATCCCCGCGTATTATCTGACGTTGGACGAGCTGGGATAAACGAATGTTTAGTACATGTACCTATGCCGATACGCTATAATCTGTCATAACTTGTAAAAAAAGTATGAATTTCGACATAATTTCTTTTGCAGAAAATTAAATAATTCTTTTTGAGTATAATATAAGAATGATTTAATATGTGCGAGTATGTCCGCTTGTACAGATTCAACTAGGAAAGGCGGTATCTTATATGGCAAGATATGACGACGATTTTGTTGATATTGCTTCATCTAACGATGTGAATAAGATATACGACGACAGAGATCGACGCGAGCCTGATTCGCGGAGGCCGAAAAAGAATAAGGGTCTCGGACGCAGAATCTTCGTTCTGGTGCTTTCTTTGATTATGCTTTTGGTCGGTTCCGGATTGTTATATTACTATAAGGTGCTGGATTCCATGCACTTCAAGTCGCTGGATTCCTCGGAATCGCCTGCCGCAACCTCTGTCACAACCGAAACAACCATTTCGGTCGCGAACGGCGGCAACACGCTTCTGTCGAGTGATAATGTTTTGAATATCCTGCTGTTCGGACAGGATTCACCCGCTACCGAAGAGGATCACGGCCGCAGCGATACCACCATCCTGCTGTCGATCGATAACGTCAACAAAAAGCTCAAGCTGACCTCCTTCCAGCGCGATACCTACGTCAGCATCCCCGGTCACGGCGATAACAAGATCAACTCCGCCTTCACCTACGGCGGCGAGAGATTGTCCATCGATACGATCGAGGCGAACTTCGGTATCAAGGTCGATAAATACGCGACGGTCGATTTCTCGTCCTTCAGAGAGGTCATCGAAGCGCTCGGCGGCGTCGATATTGAGCTGACGTTGGAAGAGATCAAGTATATCAACGCCCAGATCGACGTCAACGGTCAGACCGACGTTACCTCGTTCTTAAAGTTCGATCCGACCAAGGAGAAGCAGATGGTTCATCTGGACGGTTATCAGGCGTTGTGGTATGCCCGTGACAGAGGCGAGGAGAGCTTAGGCGGCAATCCCGAATACAGCTTCTCCGGCGACGACTGGGATCGTACTTCCCGTCAGCGCAACCTGATCCAGACGATCGTCAAGAGCCTCAGAGAGAACGCCTCCCTGACGGAGCTGGTCTCTATCGCGAACAAGATCGGTCCGCTGGTCACCACCAACCTCAAGAAGGGCGATATCACCTTCCTTGTTTCCAACATGATGACCTATATCAAGTACGATATGGAAGAGCTTTCTCTGCCGACTGAGGGCAAGTGGGGCTACGGCACCACACCCGACGGTCAGAGCGTAATCGTTATCAACGATTGGGACGGCGTTCGTAAGGATGTCGCGAAATTCATCTATGAGGATTCGGTATCGGGCGGTTCTTCATCATCGAAGTCTGCCGCGACTGCCGCACCGACGACTACTGTTGTAGGACAATAAGAATCATTATCGCGGAAACTCAGGCGGTTTCCGCGATATTCATTTGAGGGTTTTTGAGGGAGTTATGAATAATAAAAAGAAAGAAATCATCCGTACTGTCAAATTTGTGCTGTTCTCCGCGTCAGCGGGCATCATCCAGATCGTTTCCTTTACGCTGCTGACCGAGTTTTCGGGCTTTAGCTACTGGCCGTGTTACCTGATCTCATTGGTATTATCGGTGCTGTATAACTTCACGATCAACCGCAAATTCACCTTCCATTCCGCGGCGAATGTCCCGATCGCGATGTTGAAGGTATTTATCTACTATTGCATCTTCACGCCGTTGTCCACGATCGGCGGAAACTATCTGGTCGAAACCTTAGGCTGGAACGATTATCTGGTCGAGATCCTCAGCATGCTGCTGAACCTTGTCACGGAATTCCTGTATACCCGCTTTGTCGTCTACGGCAAGCAGGTGGACAATGACAAGAAGTATATCGAGAAGGAAGCGGAACGCTCCAAAAAGGAACTCGAAAAGAATCACAAAGAATTGAATCAATAAGCATAAAGAAAGGCTGTCACATCTTTGGTATGTGACAGCCTTTTATGATAGCATTGAATAACTCTTATACAGCAGCGATCAGTCGATCTTTTCAAATCGCCTCATTTT
>DNIP01000184.1:2009-3456 GCA_003499325.1 Oscillospiraceae bacterium | reverse complement strand
GGCGTCATCATGATCGCGGCGACCAACCGTCCCGATATCCTCGACCCCGCACTCCTGCGACCCGGTCGATTCGACCGTCAGGTCATGGTCGGTTATCCCGATATCAACGGCCGTGAAGCGATCCTTCGCGTCCATTCCCGTGAAAAGCCCCTGTCGCCCGACGTCAAGCTCCGCAATGTCGCGAAGCAGACCGCAGGCTTTACCGGCGCGGATCTGGCGAACCTCCTGAACGAGGCGGCGCTGCTCTCCGCGCGCAAGAATAAAAAGGCGATCACCCAGACGGAGATCGAGGAAGCCGCGATCAAGGTCGTGGTCGGCTCCGAGAAGAAGAGTAAGGTCATGAACGAGCGTGAGAAGAAGCTCACCGCTTATCATGAAGCCGGTCACGCGATCTGCTTCTACGCATGTGAGACGCAGGATCCCGTGCACCAGATCTCCATCATCCCGCGCGGCATGGCGGGCGGTTATACGATGCCGCTGCCGACCGAGGATCGCAGCTATCGCTCCAAGCGTGAGATGGAGGAGGAGATCGTGGTCGATCTCGGCGGTCGTGTGGCAGAAGCCCTGATCATGGGCGATATCTCCACCGGCGCCTCCAACGATATCGAAAAGGCGACCAAGACCGCGACCAACATGGTGGTCAAGTACGGTATGTCCGAGGCGCTGGGCCCGATCAACTATACCTCCGGCGACGGCGAGATCTTCATCGGCAGGGATATGGGTCACACCAAGAACTATTCCGAGGAGACCGCCAACAAGATCGATGAAGAAGTCCATCGCATCATCACCGAAGCGTATCGCAAGACCGAGGATATCCTCAACTCGCATATGTCAAAGCTCCATGAGACCGCGGCATATCTGATCAAGCACGAGAAGATGTCCGGCGACGTATTTGCAGAAGTGATGGCGGGCACCTATGCGGAGCCTGTCGAAGCGGAGGAAGTCCCTGTTACCACAGAGGATAATTCTACAGAAGAATAATGATTATCGGGCGGAGCCTGTCACGTGTGGCACTCCGCCTGATTCGTTGATGAAAGTGTTATCAAATAAAGTAGGGGAGGGGCTTGCTCCTCCCGCAACATGGCTTTGCTTTGAAAGCATTCTGTTTACGAATAAGATGTATCATGTAAAAAAGAAGTGAAACTATGCAAGATAAAATCGTTATCAAAGGTGCGAAAAAGCACAATCTGAAAAATGTCGATCTCGAGATTCCGCGCGACAAGCTCGTGGTATTGACCGGTCTGTCGGGCTCGGGCAAAAGCTCCCTTGCCTTCGACACGATCTACGCCGAGGGTCAGCGCCGTTATGTCGAGAGCTTGTCGTCTTACGCGCGTATGTTCCTCGGACAGATGAAGAAGCCCGAGGTAGACTCCATCGACGGACTGTCCCCCGCGATCTCGATCGACCAAAAGACGACCTCCAAGAACCCGCGTTCCACCGTCGGTAC
>DNIP01000184.1:0-1951 GCA_003499325.1 Oscillospiraceae bacterium | reverse complement strand
GTGACGGAGATCTATGACTATTTCCGCCTGCTCTACGCACGTATCGGCATCCCGCACTGCCCGAAGTGCGGCAGAGAGATCGCCCAGCAGACGATCGACCAGATCACCGACAGCGTGATGGAGCTGGAGGAGGGCACCAAGATCCAGGTGCTCGCGCCGATGATTAGAGGCAAAAAGGGCGAGCACAAGGGTGTGTTCGAATCTGCCCGTAAATCGGGCTTTGCGCGCGTTCGCGCGGATGGCATCCTCTATGACCTGAGTGAGGATATTGTTCTTGAAAAGAATAAAAAGCACAGCGTGGAGATCGTTGTCGATCGTCTGGTCATCAAGGAAAGCATCCGTTCGCGCCTTGCGGACAGCCTGGAAACTGCTTCTAAGTTGGCTGACGGACTGGTGTTGGTTAGTGTCGTGGACGGGGACGATATCCTCTATTCGCAGAACTACGCTTGTCCCGAGCATGGCAGCAGTATCAACGAGCTCGCGCCGCGTATGTTCTCCTTCAACAATCCCTTCGGCGCTTGTCCGAAGTGTACGGGACTGGGCGTGTTCCTGCGCGTCGATCCGTCGCTGATCATCCCCGATCCGAGCAAGACGATCTCGCAGGGCGGCATCAAGGGCTCGGGCTGGGCGATGGAGGGCAACACCATCGCGCAGATGTACATGGACGGGCTCTCGGAGAAATACGGCTTTGACTACTTTACGCCGATCAAGGATCTGCCGCAGGAGGCGGTTGACGCGATCCTCTACGGCACTAAGGGCGAAAAGCTCCATCTGATCCGCCGTACACCGTTCAATAAAACGGAGATGCAGCGCGAGTTTGAGGGCATCATCCCGAACTTGGAGCGCCGCTTCCGCGACACCAACTCCCAGTGGATCAAGGAAGAGATCCAGAGCTATATGAAGGAGATTCCCTGCGATGAATGCGGCGGCAAGCGGCTGTCGCGCGTATCGCTCGCGGTGACGGTCGGCGGGATGAATATCGCCGAGCTGTGTGATTTGTCCGTTGTCAAGATTCTCGAATTCATCGAGCAGCTCGAGATCTCGGATCGTGACCGCATGATCGCGGGCGAGATCCTCAATGAGATCAAATCCCGACTGAATTTTTTGAGATCCGTCGGTCTGGGCTACCTGACCCTGTCCCGCGCGGCGGCTACCTTATCGGGCGGCGAGAGCCAGCGTATCCGTCTGGCGACTCAGATCGGTTCCGCCTTGATGGGCGTGCTGTACATCCTCGACGAGCCGTCGATCGGTCTGCACCAGCGCGATAATGACAAGCTGCTCGCCACCTTGAAGCGCCTGCGCGACATCGGCAACACGGTCATCGTCGTCGAGCATGACGAGGACACCATGCGCGCGGCGGATTACATCGTCGATATCGGCCCCGGCGCGGGCGTACACGGCGGTGAGATCGTCGTCACCGGTACCGTGGAGGATATCGAGAAGTGCGAAGGCTCGATGACGGGTCAGTACCTCAGCGGTAAGCGCTCCATCCCGCTTCCCGAAAAGCGCAGAAAGGGGAACGGCAAGTTCCTCACCATCAAGGGCGCACAACAGAACAATCTGAAAAATATCAATGTTAAAATTCCTTTAGGGAAATTTGTTTGCGTGACAGGCGTGTCGGGCTCGGGCAAAAGCTCCCTGATCAACGAGATCTTATATAAGCATCTGGCGCGTGAGCTCAACCGCGCGAAGTGTACGCCCGGCAGGTTCAAAGCCATCGAGGGCGTAGACGCGCTCGACAAGGTCATCAACATCGACCAGAGCCCGATCGGCAAGACTCCTCGTTCCAATCCCGCGACCTACACGGGCGTGTTTACGGATATCCGCAATCTCTACGCCTCGACCACCGACAGCAAGATGCGCGGCTACACCTCGTCGCGCTACAGCTTCAACGTCAAGGGCGGACGATGCGAGGCGTGTCAGGGCGACGGTATCATCAAGATCGAGATGC
>DNIP01000190.1 GCA_003499325.1 Oscillospiraceae bacterium | reverse complement strand
CCGTAGATCTCGGTCAGGCCGTAGATATCATACAGCTCGATGCCGAGCTCGCTCGCGATATACTCGCGCTTTTTGTCGCTCCATCTCTCGGAGCCGATAACGCCCTTTTTGAGGCAGATATCCTTTTTGATGCCGCGCTTGTTGATCTCCTCGGCGAGCAGAAGCGCATAGCTGGATGTCGCGCAGATGACGGTGGATTTCAGATCCTGCATCATCTGGAGCTGTTTTTCGGTGTTGCCGGGGCCCATCGGGATCGCCATCGCGCCGAGCTTTTCACAGCCCGCCTGAAAGCCGATGCCCGCCGTCCACAGGCCGTAGCCCGGGGTGATCTGGATGCGGTCTTTTTTGGTGATGCCGGCGGTCTCATAGCAGCGCGCGAACATGGTTGACCAGTCGTCCACGTCCTTGGCGGTATACGGGATGATGACCGGCTTGCCGGTTGTGCCCGAGGACGAATGGATGCGGACGATCTCGTCATCCGGAGCCGCCTGGATGCCTAACGGATAAGCGTTGCGGAGCTCCGCCTTATCGACAAAGGGGAGCTTTTTGAAATCCTCGACGGTCTTGATCTCGGTGATGCCCTGCTCCTTGTAGAGCTGCGCGAAATAGTTATCGGATTTGAGGATCGCCTGCAGACGATCGTTGACCAATGCAAGTTGTTTTTCGGAAATTTGCATGATATTCCTCCTGTATGCGTATACGGTTGATAGTATTGTGTTTGATTACGATACGACGTTCCTACCTGCCGTGAGGGCGGCAAGGTTCTTTTCGGTAAAGCGCTCGGGGACGATCTTGACGATGGTGTTGCGGACGGTCTCTTCCCGGAGCCCGAGCTCTCCCGAGCCGAGCGCCGCGCCCAGCACCGCCACATTGAAGAACTTGGACGAGCCGAACGGCGCGCAGAGCTCGTCGGAATCGACGACAAGACATCTGCATTTTGACTTGATAAAATCGATCTCGGCTTTTCCGTCATACTCCGCGCCGCCGTTCAGGGAAGTAGGCTTGACGGGGATACGGTTGACGATGACAAAGCCGTCCTTTTTGAGATATTTCAGATTCCTGACCGCCTCACTCGGCTCGAACGCGATCAACAGATCAGCGCCGCCGATGGGGATCAGTGGAGAGTGAGCGTTCTCTCCGATCCTGACATGACTGGTGACGGGGCCGCCGCGCTGCGCCATGCCGATGGTCTCGGCGGAATGGGCGGTGTAGCCCTCCTCCATTGCGGACGCCGCGATGATGCGCGAGGCGAGGACGGTACCCTGACCGCCGACGCCGCAGATCATGATATCCTTATTCATGAGAGCCACCTCCGATCGCGTTGACGGGACAGAGCTTAGTGCATAAGCCGCAGCCGGTGCAGAGATTTTCGTCGATCACGGCCTTTCCGTCGCTGACGGACAGCGCGGGACAGCCGATCTCCTTGATACAGCGCAGACAGCCGATGCACTTGTCGCTGTCAACGCAACACTTTTTGTCGGGTTTGGTGATGGCGACGCAGGGCGATTTGAAGATGATCGCCTTGACGCCCTTTAACTCGGCACATTCCTTGACCGCCTTGATCGAAGCATCGAGATCGAGCGGATCGACCGTGATGACCTTTGTCACGCCGACGGCGAGCAGGATCTTTTCGATACTGATCTTCTCGACAGGCGTTGCCATCATGTTCCTGCCGGTGCCGGGATGGGGCTGGTGACCCGTCATCGCGGTGGTGGAGTTGTCCAGCACACAGACGATCATGTCGGCGGCGTTGTAGACGGCGTTGACCACACCGGTGATGCCCGAGGCAAAGAAGGTGGAGTCGCCGGTAAAGGAGAACGCGACCGCATCGGGATCCATGTGGTTGAAGCCCTGCGCCATCGTGATGCCCGCGCCCATGCACAGGCAGGTATCGACCATGTCGAGCGGCATGGCGTTGCCGAGGGTGTAACAGCCGATATCGCCGCAGAAATACGCCTTTCTGCCCTTCATGGCGCGCTTGACCGCGTAAAAGGAAGCGCGGTGCGGACAGCCGGCGCACAGGACAGGCGGGCGCATGGGCGGCTGGGGAGCGGTGGTAAGATCGACGCTGCTTTCGGCGTTATCGAGCCCCAGAAAACGGCTGATAATGCGCTTGGCGCTGTCGGTATCATTCTCGCCGCTGTGGGGCACGTCGCCGCTGAGCTTGCCGCGCACCTCGATATTGAGATGATGCTTGCCGACGAGCTTGAGCAGGGTCTCTTCGATATACGGACTGAGCTCCTCAAAGCAGAGCACCTCGGTCACACCGTCGAGCGCGCCCAGCAAAAAGCGCTCGGGCGTGGGATACGGCGTGCCGACCTTGATCAGGCGCACGTCGGGATAGTCTTTGAGAAATTCGCTCGCGTAGGCGTAGCTCACGCCGGTGGCGACGACCGCCTTGGCAGAGCTGCCCGAAACGGTATTGAAGCGACAGACGGAAAACGCCTCGCCGATCTTGACGTTACGCTCCTCGATCATCGCGTGATTTTGATAGGATAAGCGCGGGAAGATGACCCACTTCTTCGAATCCTTGACAAAGCCCTCGTATTCCTTTGCCGTAAAGGAATCGGGCGCGTCGATGGACGCGTAGGCGTGGTCGACGCGGGTGGTGGGGCGCAGGATCACGGGCGTTTTGTAGGCTTCGGAGCAAATGAACGCCTCCTGCACCATGTCGAACGCCTCCTCGGGCGAGGAAGGGTCGAACACAGGAATGCGTGCGAACTCGGCAAAGCGGCGGGTATCCTGCTCGGTCTGGGACGAGATGGGGCCGGGATCGTCGGCTGATACCACGACCATGCCGCCCTTGACGCCGACATAGGCGAGGCTCATCAGCGGATCGGACGCGACATTGAGCCCGACCTGCTTCATCGTCACCATCGCGCGCGCGCCGCTGTATGCCGCCGCGGCGGCAACCTCCATGGCGGCCTTTTCGTTGACCGACCATTCCAGATAGGTGCCCTCATGCGGGAATTTGGAGACCGTTTCGATGATCTCGGACGAGGGCGTGCCGGGGTAGCCGGAGACCAGATTCACTCCTGCGGACAGGGCTCCCAACGCGATCGCGCCGTTGCCCATAACATATTTTTTACTCATTTCATCATCCTCTTACACGGATAGAGCCGTGTATCGTTTTTTCGTACCGTTCTATCATAGCACAAAATTGAACAGATATCTACCCCATCGGCAAAAAAGTTGCAGGATGTCGGACTCGCGTGTTCAAATGCCGTACCTTACGGAAAGTTTGATATGCTCCGCGGTTGGGCGGCATTTATCGGAAAGGTTTTCGGGAGGGGCAAGCCCCTCCCCTACGATAAACGTTACATTATAATTGATAAAGGCGCTCACCGATATGGTGAACGCCTTGTTTGTTAAAATTCGGATTTGGTGAATGCGTTGACGTACTGCGTGCCGGGGACAGGCTCGGCGCCGCCCTTTAAGGTGATCAGGTCGTGGCAGGTTACCAGCTGGTAGCCCTGCGCGATCAGCTCGGGCACCATGCGCTCGACCGCGTCGGCAGTCGAATCATAGATCTCGTGCATCAGGATGATGTCGCCGTCCTTGACGTTGTCCATCACCGAATGATACACCGCGTCCGCGTTGCGGGAGCTCCAATCCTGGGTGTCGATCGACCAGTAGTACGCCGCCATGTTCTCTGCGGCACATTCGTTGAGGATCGTGGAGGTCGTCATGCCGCCGGGGGAACGGAAGCAGGTCGAGAACTGACCCGTGATATCGTGGATCTGGTTGCTGGTACGGCGGATGTCGTCGGGCGTGACGTCATTGCCGTAGCGGGAATGATCCCATGTATGGTTGCCCAGCTCCATCTTGAGCTCCGCCTTACGCTTGACGTTGTCGGGATTCTGCGACGCGTAGTAGCCGACCATGAAGAAGCTCGCCTTGGCGTTATGCTTTTCGAGCACATCGAGAATGCGGTCGCTGGAATCGGTGTTGACCGCAGGGCCGTCGTCGAAGGTGAGCGCGATCATGGGCTTGTCGGGATCGATGGCGGCATCCGCCTTTTGATCCGCCGCCTTGGGGACGGGCTCGACCTTTTTCGCCGTGACGGTGACCGTCTGCTCCGCTGACGGAGCGCTCTTGACGGCGCCGCCGAGGTCGGCGGTCGCACAGACGCGCACGGTGTAGTCGGTATCGACCGCGAGGTCGGTGATATCCGCGCTGCACTGCGCGGGATCGCCGATCGACAGCGTCGTGTCATTGCTGTAATCCTCGGAGTTCTTTTTATATTCAACGATATAACCGTTTGCGCTATCGTTCTTTGACCATTCCAGATGAATGGTACCGGGATCGGTCGATTGGATGGTCGTGATCTCGGGCGCCGAGGGCAGGGTATGTACCACGTCCGTTTCGGTCGGCTTGCCGGCTTTGTTGCCGCGCAGCGTCGTCACCGCAAAGCGATAGCTCGACGCCTGCTCCAAGCCCGTGACGGTAGCGGTCACGGTATCGGGATCGTTGATCGTCTGATATTCTTCTAAATCGGCGTCGCCTTTTGCCATCATCACACGATAGCCGTCCACCTTGTTGACCTTCTCCCAGCTGAGGAGCACCTGATCGGCGGCGACCTCGGAGACGGTCAGCGAATGGATCGCCGGCTTGCTTGCCGCAGACACGCCTGCGATAATACCGCCGATAATGGCGATCAAGAGCAGCAGCGCGACCGATATGACCGCCACACGGAACATATTCGGCTTTTTTCTGCGCCTTCTGCTGCCCTGCCGCGGATCGCGGCGGTCGGGTGACGGCGCGCGATTACGGTTGCTGCGGGTTCCGTCAACATCAAAGTTATCATATCCGTACCGATCGCGGCCGCGGTCATGATAGCCTCTATCGTAATCACGCTCGTCATGATATCTGCTTCTGCTATAACCGCGGTCATCCCTGTAGCGGGCATCGCTGCGGCGGTTGTCATATACATTTGTCACGCGGCGCTGCGTTCTGTTCGCATCCTCACGGCGGCGAACAGGTCGGCGCGGCTCATCACTATACTGCCGTCTGTCAAAACGATCATCACGTTTGTCCGATCTGACATAACGGCGATCTTCGACATCCGAGGTCATATCCTCGAAGTCGACAAAATAATCATCATTATATCTTCCCATATACTTCCCCATAAAATATGCATACAATATATCCAGAACACATTATATAGTAGTTTTTTATGCGGATATTTCTGATATAGAAAAATGATGGAATATTTCGTCGAAAACAGGCTACGGAGCTGACGCGCTTTGCGATGACCGCTTACAGGTTATTGCCGCGGGTGATGATCTCGACCCATTCCACGGGGCCGATCGCGCCGTTTTGCTCCACGCCGAGCTGTGACTGGATGGCGATCACCGCGCGTCTTGTCTGCGGCCCGAAGATACCGTCCACGGTGATTGTCGGCACGGCGGGATCGGTTTGTGCGATGCGGTTGATATACTGCTGGATCACGCGCACCTCTACTCCCCTGTCGCCCTCCACAAGAAAGCGCCCGGGATACGGCTCGCCGATGGCGCTTTGGTAGTTCGCGGGCAAATCGGCGACCGCGTTCTTGTACACGCGCTCGACGGTATAGAAGGTGTTTTGATCGACAACGCCCGTGATCGGCAGGTTGTATTCATTCTGGAACGTGAACACCGCGTCGCGCGTCAGATCATCGAAAAAGCCCGTGATCGGGATCGGCGGGAGCTGGGGATAGAAATAGCCCAAAAACGCCAGATAATACTGCACCGCCTCGACCTCGACGCCGCTGTCGCCGAGGGAAAGCTCTGTGCGGAACACGCGCTCCACCTCGGGGATGGTCAAACCCTCGCTGGTCAGCTCGGACAGGCGCTTGACCGCGGCGTAGATTTGCTTGATCCTATACCATGTCGCCTTGCCCACCACGCCGTCGGGCGTGAGGTTGAAGATCCGCTGGAACTCCGTGACCGCCTCCGCAGTCTCGCTGTCATAGACGGAGGTGGCGGTGTTGATGCTCGGGATGGCGGGATAGTTGCGGCGGATGCGGTTGAGCTCGTTCTTGATGGTACGCACATCGTCGCCAAAGGAGCCGCGCGACAGGGCGACCCCGGGATAAGACTGCGTTTTATCGGTCAGGGGCGCGTTCTCGACCAGCTCGATATCGTCGCCGTAGTAATACTGCAAGATCTGCATGGCGGTGTAGCCCTGATTGGCGAGATCGACCGTACCCCATTGCAAAAGTCCGCTGCACATGGTGATCCTTCCGTCGCAGAACTTGGCGGCAAGCGGCTCGATCGCTCCCTTGCGGCGGATGTAGTCGTTGAAGATATCATCCACGATCAAACTGATGGTGTCGAACACCTCGCCGTCCTTGGTATAGGCGTGGTCATAGCGGGTATCGTTGGTGATATCGAAGTCGTAGCCGCGGCTGGGATAATACTCGGTGTAGACGCGGTTGAGGGTGTAGGATATCTGCGCTAATATATTGGCGCGCAGGGCTTCGGGCGGCCAGTTCGGATAGATCTCGGACGAGGCAACGTTTTTGATATAATCCGAAAAGCGCACCGTGACGTTCTCGGCATTGCTGTTCGGCGCGCCGAGGTGGACGGTGATGTTGGACGGGATGGTGGGCAGCTCAGCCATCTTCTCTCTCCCCTGTCAGCGGCACCAGCGAGACGGGCAGGATGGTCTCTGTCTTGTCGTGGATGACCACCGTGCAATCGGTCATCTCGCGGAAATCGGGATGGAACACGGTCACCAGATACTCCGCCTCGGGAATTTGTGACGATTCAAAATTTAGGGTGCTTTCGAGTGATCGCGCGGGGAGCACCATGTTATCGACGATGCCCGAGATATCGGTGACGTCGTTATACAGGCTGTAGCGCACGCCGTTGTAGATCTGGGACACATCGACGAGGACGTTCTTCAGCGGAAAGGCGCCGCGCGCCACGCTGATCTGCACCTTTAGGGTACCGCGTCCCGGATAGGCGCGGATGTATTCCTCATATTCGTCGCGAAAGGGCGTCTCCCCCTGCGGCAGCACCCTGTCGGGCGCATAGATCTCTCCGGGATTGTTGCCGGAATTCAAATAATCTCTGTACATAAAAAACCCCCTTACGCCTCATTATATGAAAAGCGTAAGAGGGATATGTGTTAGTATGAAAGGA
>DNIP01000036.1:2016-5099 GCA_003499325.1 Oscillospiraceae bacterium | reverse complement strand
TCTTCTTTCTTCTTCTTTTCCTTCTTTTCCTTTTTAGGCTTCTTTTCTTTCTTCTTCTTTTCCTCGTCCTGAGGGAGGAGCTTGATCTTAAAGAAAAGGAGCTTCAAGGTCAGGGTAATATCTTCCGAATAGAAAAAGAATACTTGCACCCTGATCAGAGAAATCAGGAAGATCAGAAGGAGGATCCCCAGCAAAATATACAGGAATACCAAGTTACTTACCTTCTACTGCTTCGGCGACTATCTCCTCGACCGTGCCGGTGACGGTATCGTCGCCATTGGATGGTTCGGGCTGAGAAGCATCATCGTTCTCAGCGCCTTGTTCATTCTCAAAAATACTGAGCTGTTTTCCTCTGTCTCCCTTATCCTCATCCTTGGGGATCGGCGGCAGCTCGTCCAATGAACGGATCGAGAAACAGCGCAAAAAATGGTCGGTGGTGCCGTAGAGAAGCGGTCTGCCGGGCAGCTCGAGTCTGCCCTTCTCTTCGATCAGACCCTTTGTCGTCAAGGAGCCGACAACGCCGGAGCAATCGACGCCGCGCACCTGTTCGACAAAGCTCTTGGTGACAGGCTGGTTATACGCGATGACAGCGAGCACTTCCATCGCCGCCTGAGACAGCGGAATGTTGCGCCTGAGATCCATCGCCTTGCGCACCTGCGGCGCAAACTGCTTGACGGACACCATCTGGTACGTATCGTTGAGTTGGATGATGGTGATACCGCGCTGCATCTCGGCATATTCATTGATCAGGATATCCAGCTGGGTCTTGACGGCGCTCTCGGGGATATCCAGCACCTCCGAAAGACGTTTGATATCAACGGGATCACCCGCCGCAAATAATATTGCCTCGATCGAGGAACGATATTCTTTTTCTGTCACGATGATCCCTCCTTACTTTTCAATCATATGGACGATCGCCTCGTCGCCGTCGCCATCAATACGGACGCGCTTGCCCTTGACCAGCTCCAATACCGCGAGGAAAGTAGCAACCAATTCACTTCTGCCGCTGCCTGCTTCAAAGAGTTCTTTATAGGTCACGGTCCTGCCGTGCCACAGGCGGCGCATCACGTGGATGATACGCGACGATACGGACACAATCTTCCTGCTCACAATGCCCTCGAACGCGGAGCGGTCGGGCGGCAGCTTGCGCTGTCCGCGCCCGACGGCGCTGACATACGCCGCCGAGATATCCGTCGGCTCATGGATGCGGTTATAGGTCAGATCGAACTCGACCTTTGACGGCGACTTGGTAAAGGTATCAAAGTCCACCATCGGCGCGAGCATACGAGCGATCTCACGGCACTGCTGATACTCGATCAGCTGTCCGCTGAGCTCCTTCTTCAAATCCTCCGCTTCATCCTCGTATTTCGGGAGAAGCATGGCGGATTTGATATAAACCAGACGGGACGCCATCTCGAGAAACTCGGAGGCAATATCCATCTCATTCTCGCGCATCAGCTTGATCTGCTCCATATACTGCTCGAGCAGCTCGGCGATCGCGATATCATAGATGTCGATTTTATTCTTAATGACCAGTGTGAGCAACAGATCCAGCGGTCCGTCGTACACCTCAAAATGGTAGGTCAGCTGTTGCTCGCCGACCTGCATCGTCTGAGCGTCGGAGGGCAGGATGGTGATCTGATTATTCTCTTGTTCAGGCATCATACCCCTCCTTTTACACCGGACGTATACCGATGACTGTTATTACAGGGAAAGAAAGCAATAATATTAGGGAGCAAGCCCTTTTCGGGAGGAGCAAGCCCCTCCCCTACAAATTAACCGACAAACGAAAACGGCAGTGCAGAGATCCAGTTGACGAATATCAGCACATATTTAGTCAGGAAGTTGAGCGGAATTCTCAGCACGCCGACCCATAATAACGCGATCAGCACGATGGAAATGATCTGCTGATAGCGATAGAACCACGCGACCGCTTGATCCGGCAGGAAAACAAACAGGATCTTGGAGCCGTCGAGCGGTGGAATCGGAAGCAGGTTGAATACCGCCAGACTGACGTTGATCTGAATATAGTAGAGCAAAAACAGATACACATAGTAGCCAAAGCCCTCGCTGCTGAAAAAGGAGGGCGCAAAGGCATTCACTCCGTGGAAGATCAGTCCGCCGACGATGGCGGCGACGATATTGGCGACAGGGCCCATCAAGGCGACGATGCCCATACCGAGCTTAGGGTGCTTAAAGTTCCGCGGATCGACGGGAACAGGCTTTGCCCAGCCGAAGCCGAACAGGAGCAGCGCCAGCGCGCCGAACGGATCGATATGCGCCAGCGGATTGAGCGTCAGTCTGCCGCGGTACTGAACGGAGGTATCGCCGAGCTTCATCGCGGTGAACGCGTGCGCCCACTCATGGAACGGCAGTACCAAAAAGACAATCATCAAAATAGCGAGCACCTGTGTAATGGCGGCTCTGAAATCAAGATTACCGCTGAGTAAATTGAATAACATAGAATCCCCCGAACTATTGTCAAAACATTTGACATATCAATACAGAATATAGTATACTATAAATCGAAAGAAATAGCAAGTTGAAAAAGATATAATAAATTTTGAAAAAACACTTGCATTTTAAAAAGATTTCTGGTATTATAAACGAGTTAACGTATGTATTAAATTCTATTAATTCTTCAAAGGAGGTGTACAAGCATGGCAAAATGTGATTTTTGCGGCAAGGATGTTAAATTCGGCATCAAGGTCTCTCACTCACACAGACGTTCCAACAGAACCTTCAAGCCCAACGTTCAGAGAGTAAAGGCTATTGTTGACGGCACTCCTAAAAGAGTACACGCTTGCACCCGTTGCTTACGTTCAGGTAAGGTAACAAGAGCGGTATAATCAACAGCAAATGACCCCCGAGGAAACTCGGGGGTTTATTGTTCCCTTTTTATTGAAAACTGAAGACTGAAAAATGAAGAATGAATAATAACGGTATCTCGCAATTGCTCGATCAATTAATATTGATTTACAGGCAAATAATCCCGCAGGTGGTATAGCCTGCGGGATTTCTTTATCTATGAACGTTTATATGAATCAGCCTAAGGTATTTTCTACAATTCCCTTGAGCGCATA
>DNIP01000036.1:0-1952 GCA_003499325.1 Oscillospiraceae bacterium | reverse complement strand
AGCGCTTCATCGGCTTTGGTAAGATCCTTACCGCCTGCCATCGCGATATTGGGCTTGCCGCCGCCGTTACCGCCGGCGATCTTAGCGACCTCGCGGACAACGTTGCCCGCCTTGAGACCCTTTGCGATCGCGCCCTTGGTACAGACGCAGGCGAAGATCAGCTTGCCGTCCGTGACGGATGACAGAACCGCTACCGCGTCATCGACAGCTTCATCGATATTCTCGCACATCTTGCGCAGTGCGTCGGCAGTAGCGCCGTTGAGCATCGCGGTGATGACCTTGGTACCCTGAACCTCCTCGGCGTTTTCGAGGATCGAGCCGGTCTGATCCTTCGCGATCTCTGCCTGCAGCTTTTCGATCTCCTTCTCCATCTCTTTCACCTTCGCCATCATGCGCGCAGCGCCCTGTACCAGCTCAAACGGATTGTTGACATGAAGAGCGGCGGCCGCCTGACTGATCATCAGGATGGAGTTGTTCAGATATTTAATGAAGTTGTGGCCGGTGACCGCTTCGATCCTGCGGACGCCCGCCGCGACGGAGCCCTCCTGCTTGATCTTGAACATACCGACCTTGGCGCTGTTATCAATATGCGTACCGCCGCAGAATTCCTTGCTGAAATCGCCGACCTCAACAACGCGCACGATATCGCCGTACTTCTCGCCGAAGAGCGCCATCGCGCCCTTCTTCTTCGCCTCATCGATCGTCATCTCGGTGCAGGTGACGGGGATTCCCTCGAGAATGATCTCATTCACGCGATTCTCGACCGCGAGCAATTCGCCGGCAGTCAACGCGGAAAAATGGGTAAAGTCAAAACGGACAATATCCTCATCGACCAGCTGGCCTGCCTGCTGTACGTGGGTGCCGAGCACCTCGCGCAGTGCCGCTTGTAACAGATGCGCCGCAGTATGGTTGCGCATGATATCCAGACGGCGTTCCTTATCGATCCTTGCGGTGACGGTATCCCCTACCGCGATCGTGCCTGTGGATACAACGCACATGTGCATATAGATACCCGCGGGATCCTTCTTGACGTCATCGACCTCGATCGCGCAGTTACCCGCCTTGATCTCGCCGGAATCGCCGACCTGACCGCCGCTCTCGGCATAGAACGGGGTGCGGTCGAGCACGATGATGACATTCTCACCCTCCTGCGCGCGGTCAACACGCTCGCCGTCCTTGGCGATCGCGACGACCTTGGCCTCGCACTCATCCTCGGTATAGCCGACAAAATCGGTAGCGGTAAGATCATTGAAATCGATCGCGTCGCTGTCCCACGCGTCAGCGCCCGCATTCTTGCGCGCCTTGCGGGAACGCTGTTTTTGCAACAGCATCAGCTCATGGAAGCGCTCGACGTCAACCTTGATGCCTTTTTCGGAGAGGATCTCACGAGTCAGGTCGATCGGGAAGCCGAAGGTATCGTTGAGCTTGAAGGCGTCCTCACCGGTGAGGATCTCGATGTCCTTGTTCTCAATGATGTCCTTGAGCATCGCAAGACCCGCATCGATGGTTTTAGCGAAGTTCTCTTCCTCGACCCGGATCAGCTTGATGATATAATCCTTCTTCTCGACCAGCTCGGGATAAGCGGAGGCGTTCTCCTTGATCACGGTATCGCAGATCTGATACAAGAAGGGCTCGGTTCTGCCGAGCAGTCTGCCGTGACGAGCCGCTCTGCGGAGCAGTCGGCGCAGGACATAGCCTCTGCCTTCGTTGGACGGCATAACGCCGTCGGCGATCATAAAGGTGGTGGAGCGGATATGGTCGGTGATGACGCGCAGGGAGATATCCTTTTTGTCATCCTCGCCGTAGCTCACGCCCACGACCTGAGAAATATGCTTCATGATATTCTGGACAGTATCGACGAGGAACAGATTATCCACTCCCTGCATCACGCAGGCAAGGCGCTCCAGACCCATACCGGTGTCGATATTCTTCTTTGCCAGCTCGGTATAGTT
>DNIP01000097.1 GCA_003499325.1 Oscillospiraceae bacterium | reverse complement strand
GATCACCAATTCCAGCGCGCGGGCTTTGACAAAAGCCGTCTGTTCTATACGCAGGGTGATTACGGACTGTTCCAATCCGTGAACCGCAGCCTGCAAAAGACCTATGACAACGAGGAGTGGGTCATGCGGGCGATGGAAGCGCAGGGCTTTGTCAGAGATGAAAACGGCGTGTTCCGCGTGCCCGAGGATCAAAGCATCCGCATGCGGATCCCGACCGAGCTGATCCCCAAGTGTCCCGACGACGGCAGCGACGTGGTGATGAACCTGCGCTGTGACGACAGCTTTGTCGAGGACGAGGGCTGGCACAGAGCCTCGGCGGCGTACCACGACTTTCTCAAAAAGCACGAGAACGATCATGTGCTCTATCTGGAGCTCGGCGTCGGCGGCAACACTCCTGTCATCATCAAGTATCCGTTCTGGCAGATGACGCTCGCGAATAATAAAGCCACCTATGCCTGCCTGAATTACAGAGAAGCCGACTGCCCCGAGGAGATCGCCGTGCAGTCAATCTGCATCAACGCGGATATCGGCGCGATTTTAGACAGATTAAAAGCATAATACTAAGTAGCAATAAAAAGGGGACGACCCCTCCCCTACCACAAAAGCGTGAGGAATAATCCTCACGCTTTCTGCTTGTTATATCATTGCGATTTACTGGTTATACGGGGTCAGGGGAGTTTCATCCTCTTCGTATTCAATACTGCTCGTCATAATGACATCCTCTGTCTGGAAGCGGATGAGCTCCAGCTCGGTGCGCTCATAGATTTCTTTTTTCATCACATTACCTTCCTTTCCGATCAGTTCGGCTCATAGGTGTAGGGGCTTTCCGTGATCGCGCCCTCTACACCGCCGATGGTCACGGTGCCGCAGGTGCCTTCATCTCCCGCGCCGATGGAATAGGGAGCGTTCTTTCCCTTTGTCGCGGTGACCTTTGTGACGGTTTCGGCGATCGTGATAGCGCCGCAGGTTGCGTTGTCGCCGCCTCCGATGGCTGCGCCATAGCTATCGCCGGTTGCGGTCACCATACCGCCGGTGATGGTGATATCGCCGCAGGTGCCTGAAATGCCGCCTCCGATGCCTGCGTCGCCCGGACCGCCGGTAGCGGTTACGGTGCCGCCGGTGATGGTGATAGCGCCGCAGGATGATTGATAACCGTTGCCGATTCCGGCACCAAACCCCTGGCTTTTTGCGGTGACCGTACCACCGTTGATGGTGATGTCGCCGCAGGTAACATTTCCTTTTTCTAAGGATCCGCCTCCGCCGATGCCGGCAGCATACGCACCGCCCGTGGCTATGATCGTGCCACTGTTGATGACAATGTTGCCGGATGAAATATCGTATCCGCCGCCGATACCGCAGGCGGATCCTGTATTATAACCACTCTGGATATCATTGTAGGATGCAGTCAGAGACCCCTCGCCCGCGATGGTGAGGGTATAGCCCTCGGGAGCAAGAACGCCCGGATAAGCTCCGTCGAGATACTCTGCATCTCCTATCGTTCCCTTAGTTAAACCGCCCTTGACGATGCTCTCGCCCTTTAAGAGGATGGTCGCGTTGCCCAAGGGAGTGATACCGGCGTAGTCCGCGCCCTCGCCCAGGGAGGTGATATTCGCATCCCTGAGCGTGACGGTCGCGCCGTCTGCAATCGTGATTTTCTTGTTGCCGGAGAGCGTGCCGGTCAGCACGTCGCCGTTCTGTGCTTCATAGTCGCCGGTCAGTTTGCTCAAATCTATATAGGGGAATACAAAGGGGCTTTCCGTGATCGCATCCTCTACCTCGCCGATGGTCACGGTGCCGCAGGTGCCGTCTTTGCCCGCGCCGATGGAATAGGGAGCGTTCTTTCCCTTTGTCGCGGTGACCTTTGTGACGGTGTCGGTGATCGTGATCGTGCCGCAGGTTGACTGATAACCGCCTCCGATGCCTGCACCGTTATCACCGCCGGTAGCATTTACGATGCCGCCGTTGATGGTGATATCGCCGCAGGTACCTGTAAGGCCGCATCCGATGCCTGCGTCGCCCGCACCGCCGGTAGCGGTTACGGTGCCGGCGTTAATGGTGATATCGCCGCAGGATGACTGATAACCGCTTCCAATGCCTGCGCCCTTGCCGTCAGCAGTTACGGTACCGCCGTTGATGGTGATATCGCCGCAGGTAACAGTTTCTTTATCTGAGGAGCCGCCGCCGATACCGGCAGCAAGCCCGCCTTTTGCTGTGACCGTACCGCCGTTGATGGTGATATCGCCGCAGGAAACAGTTCCGTTATCTGAGGAGCCGCCGCCGATACCGGCAGCCCACGCACCTCCCGTAGCTTTGATCGTGCCGCTGTTGATGACGATGTTGCCGGATGAAATATCGGATCCGCCGCCGATACCGCAGGCGGATCCCATATTATAACCACTCCGGATATCATTGTAGGATGCAGTCAGAGACCCCTCGCCCGCGATGGTGAGGGTATAGCCCTTGGGAGCAAGGACGCCCGGATAAGCTCCGTCGAGAACCTCTGTATCTCCAGTTAAGCCGCCCTTGACGGTGCTCTCGCCCTCTAAGAGGAGGGTCGCGTCGCCCAAGGGAGTGATACCGGCGTACTCCGCGCCCAGTCCCAGGGAGGTGATATTCGCATCCTTGAGCGTGACGGTCGCGCCGGGGGCGATCGTGATTTTCTTATTGCCGGAGAGCGTGCCGGTCAGCACGTCGCCGTTCTGCGCTGTATAGTCGCCGGTCAGCTGACCCAGATCCACCAGCTTCCGCTTGGGGATCGTCAGCGCCTCGAGCGTTGTTTCAAAAAAGCCCGCTTCATCGGTAAAGAGCTTGCCGCAGGCGGAGCATTCGTAATGCGCCATCACGCCGCTCTCGGTGTCCGTTGCCGGAACCTCGGGAACCGCTCTCGTATGATGGAGTGTATAGGTTACCCGGCTGATTTCTTCGCCGCACTCCTTGCAGTAGACGGTCATGTCATAGCTGCCATCCGCTGTTTCGGTAGCGGGAACCACGTTCTCACGAACCGTCACGCCGGGCGTATGGGTATGCGCGTCGTCAAAGTAATCGTCGGCAGCCTTATAGTACCAATAGAGCGCCTTGATCACGTTCTTCAGATTCTCTTCTGTTGCGGGATCCTCCAGCGCGTACTTGCAGTAGTTCAGCGGGCTGTAGCTGACGGTCGCGCCGTTGACCCTCAAAGTGAGGGTGCTGCCGAGTTTCTTCGCCTTTATGCCTCTGATACGCGCGATCTGGTAGCTGCCGCTTCTCGCTTTTTGAACGGTGTATTTGTTGCAGGAGAAGCTGAGCGTATCGCTGCTCTTGAAGTAGAGCGAGAGGGTGGTCTCGGATTTCAGCGAGAGGGTCGCGCCCTTAAAGGTCGTGCCCGCGGGCAGTGCGCCGATGGCGGGCTCTGCCATGTCGATCACAACCTCGCCGAGCGCCTTTTCTTCGTCGGTCAGACCGGCGTTCGCCAAGCCCTTATCGGTCTTGTCAAAGTAAACCTGCGCGTTTGCGCCGTAGTTGAGCAGCGCCTTGACCAGCGGAGCCGCCTTTGCGAGATCCTCTCTCTCGCCGATATGCGCCAGCAGGTAGTCGGCGTATTCCTTGACGGAATAGGTGAACTCGGTGCCCGTCTTGGCGCCGTCGATGATCTGCGCCTTGATCTCGGAGGTCATCTCCTTCGCGGCTACCTGACACTTGAATACATAGTAGGTCTTGTCGTCTTGCTCAACGATTCTTGCGTCAGAGACCTTGATATTCTGTGTGTCGGGGGTGCCGTCCTTCGGGATAGTGAAGTGCATATAGGCTGTGTCGCTCTTTGCGACGGGTTCGGACAGCTCCATGTAGAAGTTGACGCCGATGTCGCCGTCGAGCGAGAGCGAACGGCCGACCAGCCTTGCACCCAGATGATCGGCGTAGCCGTCCTTTGTATCGGTATAGGTCTTGCCGCCGAACGAAACCGTCGCGGTGTAGGTCGCCTTATTCGTCTCGGCGTCGACGGAGGTTCTCTCGACCGTCGCGTTCACGGTTTCCGCATACCGACAGCTCGCGTCGGTACAGGTGAAGGTCGCCGTAGCCGAGGTGCAGTCGTCCGCCCAGCTCCATACGGGCTCGCCGTAGGTGTGGGGTTCGATAACGGAATAGCCACAGATGGGACATTCGACCTTATGGCCGGAGTTGTCATAGGTATAAACGATATCCTCGTGCTGACAGGGCTCGATCACAACGAACTTTTTCACGAACGTCGTGAGGACATTGAGCCAAGCCTCCCTGGGAACTCGAATCAGCTCGTCCTCGAGCTTATCCTTGTAGGAAACACGCTGACGCAGATTTTCGGTCTCATTGATGTTTACGTTCCTTGCGGACGCGCAGGGATGATTCTCACCCGTTTGCATCTTAACGGTCGCGCCGTTGAAGTTGATCGTTCCGCTGCCCTGTGCAGCCTTAGTGGAATCGCTCGTGCCGAGCACGACGCCGTTCGTGCTGAAGCTCAACTCGATCGTGCCGCCGGAGAGGGTGATCGTACCGGCGTCTGCTTCTTCGCCGCCGCCGATCGCCGCACCTTTCTCGCCGCCCATCGAGCTGACAAAGCCGCCGCGAATATTGATAATGCCGCCTGTGCCCGCGTCGCCGCCGCCAATACCGGCAGCCCACTTGCCGCCAATTGCGGAGACAGTGCCGCCTTCTATCGTAATGTTGCCGCCTGAGCCTTCGTCGCCGCCGCCGATGCCCGCGCCGTCACAGCCGCCCTGTGCAATGACAGTGCCGTTATAAATGGTGATATTGCCGCCGTCGGCTTGGTTACCGCCGCCGATACCCGCGCCGCCGTCGTAATTCTCGGAGCCGCCGCGGGCGTTAACTGTACCGCCGTAGATCTGGATATCGCCGCCTGCGCCACCGTCGCCGCCGCCGATGCCTGCCGCGTTCGCGCCGCCTTTAGCGGTGACGTTGCCGCCGTAGATGATCGTGGCGCCGCCGCTGCCCGAGCCGCCGCCGCCGATACCCGCGCCGCCGTCGGAATCCGCAGAGCCGCCGGTCGCATCGACGGTGCCGCCGTAGATGTTGATATTGCCGGCGGCAGGGGCGTCATCACCGCTGCCGATGCCCGCAGCGTCAACGTCGGCTTTCGCGGTCACCTTACCGCTGTAGATATTGATCGTACCGCATGATTCTTTATCGTTGCCGCCGATCGCCGCAACGCAGTTGGTGTCGGCAATCGCCTCTAAGCTTTGCGTTTCACCCGACTGACCGTAGATGTTCAACGTATTGCCGGGAGGCACGTGAATACCATCTGCAAATTTGACGTAAGAGCCGCCGCTTTCGCAAATGATGATATTGACAGTTCCATGAACCGTCACTCTGTCGCTAAAAACCTTGTAGCCGGATGAATAGTACCATCCGCCGTACAGGTCGTCCATACCATCGTCATAATCCTGAAGCGAATGGGCAATAGCCGATCTGGTCTCGGATTTTACCTGATTTGTCGCGGAGTCCCACCATCTGTAGATGAAGGAAACGCTGCTCTCCGCGCCCGCGCTGATGACGAGCTGTGCGGGGACAAGCGCCGCGACCATCAACAGAGCCAGACATAATGACAGGGCTTTTCTCCAAAATCTTCCTTTCATACATATTCCTCCTTGGTGAAAAACAGTTATAACACCGACAAACGGCAGTATACAACTTCTCAATTTATCATTATATCATATCTTTTGCCGACAGGCAAGAAAAAAGCTATGCCTTATTCGGTCAATTTCGTCAATACATTGAAACTAAACAGTATGGATTGCTTTTTGACAAACGAAAGGAGCCGAAAAATCGGCTCCGAAAATCAACAATTCAGCAAGCTGCGATAAATCATCAGGTCGTCATCCTTGAACACATTGAAGATGACCTTGGTATCGCTGCCTGTTGTTTTTTTATACTCTTTGACTGTCGATACAGCGATCTGAGCGGCCTTATGCTGCGGGAATCCGAACACGCTTGTGGAGATACAGCAGAACGCGATGCTCTCACAGCCGTTTTCTTCCGCGAGCTGTAAGCAGGAGAGGTAACAGCTTTTCAGCAGCTCGCAGTGTTCCTCGGTGAGTCTGCCGCTGACGATCGGCCCGACCGTGTGCAGCACATATTGGCACGGCAGGTTGTAGCCGGGGGTGATCTTCGCTTGACCCGTCGGCTCCTCGTGCCCCTGCTCACGCATGATCTCATAGCACCGATAGCGCAGGGACAGCCCCGCGGCGCTGTGGATGCAGTTGTCGATACAGTTGTGCAGGGGAACAAAGCACCCGAGCATCTGGCTGTTCGCGGCGTTGACGATCGCGTCACATTCAAGGGTGGTGATATCGCCCTGCCAGAGATAGAGATCGCCCTGTATGGGTGACAAATCATCAAGGCGCGTGACCCCCCTGTCGGCGATATCCTGCCGCAAGTACTCGCCCTCAATCCTCTTGTATTCCTCGTCGATGGGCGCGGGCATCCACACGTTCATCATCGCGCGGAGCAGGCGCTTTTGCTCCGCGGAGGTCATATTCTGAGCCGTATACTCGTCAAATCGTCTGTCGTTTTGTTGCAGTTTTTTGATCAGATATAGCCTGCGTTCTGTCTGGGTCATGCTATCGCTCCTCCTTCGTGTCAATTCTGCTATGATTGTACCATCATCATCCGATGAAGTAAAGCGTTTTCGGCTCAGCTGATGGAAGTAACAAAAAAGCAGGCGCACGAAACGCCTGCTTTCCTATACATATAATGATTGTTGATTCCTTGCGATACTGCGATCAGCCGAGGATATGGAACTGAACGACCAGCGCCGCAAATACGATGGATACCATCGAGAGCAGCTTGATCAGGATGTTGATGGAGGGACCCGAGGTATCCTTGAAGGGATCGCCTACGGTGTCGCCGACAACAGCCGCCTTGTGCTGGTCACTTCCCTTGCCGCCGTGGTTGCCCGCTTCGATATACTTCTTCGCGTTATCCCACGCGCCGCCGGAGTTACTCATAAAGATCGCCATGAGGAAGCCCGAGGCAGTCGCGCCCGCGAGCATACCGACAACGCCGTAGAAGCCCAGCACCAAACCGACGACGACCGGAACGACGATCGCGATAATGGTGGGCAGGATCATCTCTTTCAGAGAAGAACGCGAGCACATATCGACGCACTTCGCATAGTCGGGATCCGCCTTGCCTTCCATCAAGCCCTTGATGTTCTTGAACTGGCGGCGCACCTCGATAACAACGCTCTGTGCCGCTCTGCCGACAGCGTCCATGGTGAGCGCCGCAAAGACAAAGGGCAGGCACGCGCCGATGAACAGGCCGATCAGAACCAGCGGGTTCATAACGCTGAACTGCTGCATGGGATCGACATTCTCAGCGAGCTTATCAAAGCCGCCGACTTCCTTGACCTTTTCAATGTATGAGGCGATCAGCGCCAGCGCAGTCAGCGCCGCAGAGCCGATTGCGAAGCCCTTGCCGGTAGCGGCAGTGGTGTTGCCCAGGGAGTCAAGAGCGTCGGTACGCTCACGAACCTCAGGCTCCAGACCGCTCATCTCGGCGATACCGCCGGCGTTATCCGCTACGGGGCCGTAAGCGTCAGTCGCAAGGGTGATACCCAGGGTGGACAGCATACCGACCGCCGCCAGCGCGATACCGTACAGACCTCTGTTGATACCGCCGTCAACGCCGATCGCGCCGCCGGATACAAAGAAGGCGACCAGTACCGCTACGCCGACGATGATGATCGGCAGCGCGGTGGACAGCATACCCAGACCCAGACCACCGATGATGATGGTGGCGGAGCCGGTCTCGGATTTCGACGCCAGGTTCTTGGTGGGCTTATACGTATCGGAGGTGAAATACTCCGTGGATTTACCGATCAGTACACCCGCGATCAAACCAGCGAGTACCGCAAAGTACATCTTCCAGTTCTCAGCGCCGAGGATATAATAGATCAGCGGGAACGCCGCAACAGCGATCAAAATCGCCGCGAGGTTGGTACCGCGTGAGAGCGCCTTTAAGAGCAGCTTCTGCTCGGTCTTTTCACCGGTGCGGACAAAGAAGGTGCCGATGATGGAGCACAGGATACCCAGCGCCGCCATGATCATCGGGATCGCCATCGCCTTAAACTGCATATCGCTGTTGCCGGAGAAGGCGGCGACGCCGAGCGCCGCGCAGGAGATGACGGAGCCGACATAGCTCTCGTACAGGTCAGCGCCCATACCGGCTACGTCACCGACGTTGTCGCCTACGTTATCGGCGATAACAGCGGGGTTACGGGGGTCATCCTCGGGGATACCGGCCTCGACCTTACCGACTAAGTCGGCGCCAACGTCGGCAGCCTTGGTGAAGATACCGCCGCCGACACGGGCAAACAGCGCCATGCTGGACGCGCCCATACCGAAGGTCAGCATCGCGGAGGTGATGCCCGCCGCGTCGAGCTTAAATACAAACTTTAACAGGGTGAACCAGATCGAAATGTCGAGCAGTCCCAGACCGACGACGGTGAAGCCCATAACGGAGCCCGCCGAGAAAGCGACTCTCAGACCCTTGTTCAATCCGGTACGGCAGGCGTTCGCGGTACGCGCGTTCGCCGCCGTCGCGATCTTCATGCCGATAAAGCCCGACAGACCCGAGAAGAAGCCGCCCGTGACAAAGGCGAAGGGTACATAGGGGGTCAGCAATCCGAAGATCGCCATCGCGCCCAGGATCAGGAACATCACAGCGAAGAAGATCAGTACGATGGTGTACTGTCTTTTCAGATACGCGTTCGCGCCCGAACGGATGGAAGCGGAAATTTTCTTCATCCTGTCTGTACCTTCATCGAAGCTCATGACGCGCTTTGCCATGATCACAGCAAAGGCCAGCGCGAGGAGAGAACCGACGAAGATCGCAATTACAAGATACAATTCCATTTGTTCTACGTCTCCTTTCTGATACCGCACTTTGACAAAAAACGTGAGTATCACGCATTTCGCCGCCGTTCGGTATGCTTTGCGCCGCATTTTTGCAGGAACAGCCCCGCAAGCCTGCAAGCGCGATTTTTACGTAACCATTATTTTACTATAATAAAGCGGAATAGTCAAGAATAAAACCGCCGATTCCCATTGCCAAAACACCTTAATTTTCGGCGGATTGGCCACAAAAATTTGTTGCGTGTCACCATTTTAACGCCGTATTCGAATAACAGATCAGGGTATTCGGTTGAGATTACCGCAGCTCAATAGAGCGTTATGATGACTGTCGAGGTAATCATTTTTCGAAAAAGCGCATATAAAATGCTGTTTTCGTATTGCCTGAAAAAAATGAATGTGGTATAATGTTCGAATATCGATTTATCGAGTTATCATCGAATCAAAGAAGGTATGCTTATGAAATCTATCATGCGACATTTCACGGCGCGTGATTGGCTTGCTACCGCGGGCGCGGTGGTGCTGATCGCGCTGTCCGTATGGCTGGAGCTGCTCATGCCCGACTACATGAAGGACATCACCGAGCTGCTGATCACGCCCGGCTCCACTGTGCCCGAGATCCTGTGGGCGGGCGGCAAGATGCTGCTGTGTGCGCTGGCAAGCCTGGTGGTCAGCGTGCTGGTCACGGTGATATCGGGCTATCTTGCCGCGAACTACTCATTCAACGTGCGCGCCAAGCTCTATGACGCGGTCGAGGGCTTCTCCATGGCGGAGATCAACCGCTTCTCCACCGCCTCGCTGATCACCCGCTCCACCAACGATATCACACAGGTGCAGACCATTATCGTGTTCGGTCTGTTTGTCATCGTGCGTGCGCCGCTGATGGCGGTACTGGCGATCTCGAAGATCGCCGACCACAGCTCCCAGTGGACGCTCTCGGCAGGCGTCGCGGTCGCGCTGGTCATCATCGTTCTGGCATTCTGCTTCATCTTCGCGCATCCGCTGTTCCAGCGCATCCAGACCCTGACCGACAACATTAACCGCATCACCCGCGAGAATCTGACGGGTCTGCGCGTGGTACGCGCCTATAACGCCGAGGATTACCAGAAGAACAAGTTCGAGCAGGCAAACAAGGATCTGACGAATAACAACATGAAGGCGCACCGCATCATGTCGATCATGATGCCGTCAATGATGCTGATCATGAACGGCATGAGCCTGGTCGTCTACTGGATCGGCGCCTATCTGATCGACGGCGCGCCGCTGATGGAAAAGGGGCAGCTCTTCCTTGACATGACCGTGTTCTCGCAGTACGCGCTGATGGTCATTATGGCGTTCATGATGCTGAACATGATCTTCATCATGGGGCCGCGCTCCCTCGTCGCCGCCCGCCGTATCAACGAGGTCATCGATACCAAGAGCTCCGTCACCGACGGCAAGGGCGTGGCACACACCGATACCGTCGGCGAGATCGAATTCAGGAATGTCTGCTTCCGCTATCCCGACGCGGCGGATGATGTGCTGAAAAACATCAGCTTCACCGCCAAAAAGGGCGAGACCGTCGCCATCATCGGCTCGACCGGCTGCGGTAAATCCACCATGATCAACCTGATCCCGCGCTTTTATGACGCGACCGAGGGCGAGGTGCTGGTGGACGGCGTGAACGTCAAGGACTACACGCTCGAGCAGCTGCACAACAAGATCGGCTATGTGCCGCAGCGAGCGGTGCTGCTCGCCGGTACGATCAACACCAATATCGCGATGGGCGACAACGGCACCGAGGGCTACACGCAGGAGGACGTCATACGTGCCGCCGAGATCGCGCAGGCAAGGGAGTATATCGAAAACTACTCCGACGGCTATGAACACCCTGTCGCGCAGGGCGGCTCCAACCTCTCCGGCGGACAGAAGCAGCGCGTCTGTATCGCGCGCGCCGTCTGCCGCAAGCCCGAGATCCTGATCTTTGACGACAGCTTCTCGGCGCTCGACTACAAAACCGACCGTGAACTGCGTGCATCCTTGAAGAAGGAGACCGCGGGCACGACCAACATCATTGTCGCTCAGCGGATCGGCACCATCAAGGACGCCGACAAGATCATCGTCCTCGACGAGGGCAGGATCGCCGCGATCGGCAAGCACAAAGAGCTGCTCAAGACCTGTCAGATCTATCACGAGATCGGACTGTCACAGCTCGGAGAGGAGGAGCTGAACAATGTCTGAGAACAAGACCCCCTCCAACGAGAAAGAATACATCAAAAAGAGCCGTGAACAATTCATCGGCGCGGATTCCAAGCGTCCTCAGGCGCAAAAGGGCATGGGCGGCCCCCGAGGCGTCGTCACGGAAAGCTCTGATAACTTCGGCGCTTCGTGGAAGAAGCTGCTCGACTACGCCAAGCCCCAGATGCCCGCGATCATCGTCGCGATGACCTGCGCCGTCATCGGCACGATTATCTCGCTGATCGGCCCCAAGCAGATCCAGAAGATCACCGACCTGATCACGCAGGGCATCACCGGCACCATCGACCTTGACGCGGTGACGTCGACCTGTATTTTCCTGATGATCCTGTACGGTGTCAGCTGGCTGATGAACTTTGTCCAGCACTTCATCATGGCGACTGTCGCACCGACTGTGAGCAGCCGTATGCGTACGGACATCACCAACAAAACCAACCGTCTGCCGCTGAGATACTTTGACTCCACCCCCTTCGGCGATATCCTCAGCCGTATCACCAACGATATCGACACCATCGAGCGCACGCTGAACCTCAGTATCGCGCAGTTCATCACCTCGATCGCACTGTTCTTCGGCTCGGCGCTGATGATGTTCCTCACCAACTGGATCATGGCGCTGACTGCGATCCTCGCATCCTTCCTCGGCTTCTTTATGATGTCCGCCATCATGAAGAAGTCTCAGCTCCACTTCAACCGCCAGCAGCGCCACCTCGGCGCGATCAACGGCCATGTCGAGGAGATCTACGCGGGTCACAACATCGTCAAGGCGTATAACTATGAGAAGGACAGCAAGGAGGAATTCAGCCGCATCAACCGCCATCTGCGCGACAGCGTGTTCAAATCCACCGCGCTCTCCGGCGTGATGCAGCCGCTGATGACCTTCATCGGTAACCTCGGCTTTGTCGCGGTATTTGTCGTGGGCACCCTGCTCGCGAGGAACGAGGTCATCACCTTCGGCGTCATCATCGAATTCACCATCTATGTGCGCCTGTTCACCCAGCCGCTCCAGCAGCTGGCGCAGAGCTTCTCGAGCATGCAGAGCACCGCCGCGGCGGCTGACCGTGTGTTCGAATATCTCGGCGAGGAGGAGCTCTCCGATGAGAGCGGCAAAACACGCCGTCTGGACAGCGTCAAGGGCAATGTGCGCTTTGAGCACGTGCGCTTCGGCTACAATCCCGACAAAATCATTATTAAGGACTTTTCCGTCGATATCAAGGCGGGGCAGAAGGTGGCGATCGTCGGCCCGACCGGCGCGGGCAAAACCACCATCGTCAACCTGCTGATGCGCTTCTATGAGCTCAACTCTGGACGCATCTACATCGACGATGTGCCCATCGACGAGCTCACGAGAGAAAACGTGCACGAGCTGTTCTGCATGGTATTGCAGGATACATGGCTCTTTGAGGGCACGGTGCGCGAGAACCTCGCCTACAGCAAAGAGGGCGTGACGGATGAAGAACTCGAGCGCGCGTGTAAGGCGGTCGGCATCCACCACTTTATCCACACTCTCCCCCACGGCTATGACACCGTGCTGGACGATAAGGCGAGCCTGTCGGCAGGACAGAAGCAGCAGCTGACCATCGCGCGCGCGATGATCGAGAACGCGCCCCTGCTGATCCTCGACGAGGCGACCTCGTCCGTCGACACCCGTACCGAACGCATCATCCAGAGGGCGATGGACGGCTTGACCGAGGGCAGAACGAGCTTTGTCATCGCTCACCGCCTGTCCACCATCAAGAATTCCGATCTGATCCTCGTCCTCAAGGACGGCGACATTATCGGCGCGGGTACGCATGACGAGCTGCTCGCCGAGGGCGGCTTCTACGCCGACCTGTACAACAGCCAGTTTGAGCAAAGCGCATAAGTAAATAAGAGTGAAGAATGAAGAAATATGAACTCGGCAATGCTCGATCGCTTTATTTTATGGCGTTTTGCGTTTCTCAGTTTAAATACCGCATTACCCGGTTCTTATTTCTTATTTCTTACTTTTTAGTTAAAACGGAGTGACATTCATGAATATTTGTGTTTACGGCGCGTCGAGCAAGACCATTGACGCGCAATTCACCGACGTGGGTCACGCGCTCGGTTATCTGCTCGCGCAGCACGGATACGGACTGGTATTCGGCGGCGGCGACAACGGCATGATGGGCGCGGTCGCGCGCGGCACCCACGACGGCGGCGGCAGGATCATCGGCATTGCGCCGCGCTTCTTCAACGTCGACGGCGTTCTGTATCCGCATTGTGACGAGCTGATCTACACCGACACCATGCGCGAGCGCAAGCAGAAGATGGAGGATCTGAGCGGCGCGTTCATCGTATCGCCCGGCGGCATCGGCACGTTCGAAGAATTCTTTGAGATTTTGACCCTCAAGCAGCTCGGCAGAACCAAAAAGCCGCTGGTCATCCTCAACACCGCGGGCTATTATGACGATATGCTCAACATGATGCGCCATACGGTCGAGATCAATTTTATATCCGCAAAGACCCTCGACCTAATCGGGATCGTCGATACCCCCGAGCAGGCGATCGATTACATCGAGCATTATGTCGGGCAGGAGGTCGACGTCGAAGAACTGCGCAAGCTGAAATAACAAAGGATATATATACCGATACAACAAAACGACCCGACTTGCGTCAGGTCGTTTTTCTTTTGATGGGAATGGGGTTGCCTACCAATTATAATGCTTCCAAAAACTCTACCAGATCCTCATATTTGCCCTGACGGAACTCGTCATACGGCAGATCATGGGTGATGATATGGTCGGTGACGAGGAATACATCGACCCCGAGCGTTTTACACGGCTGCATATCCTCGCGCACATCGTTGCCGATCATCAGCGCTTCCTCGGGCTTGACACCGAAGCGATCCAAGATCTCCTGAAAATACAGGGGATTGGGCTTGCAATAGCTGCTGGTGTCGGCAGTGGTGATGTGGTCGAACATCTCGGGCGTGAGCCCGACCCAGCCCATGCGCATATGCACCGCCTCTTTCATAAAGACAGGCATGGTCGCGACCACGGCATAAACCGCCTTTTCCTTCATTAGCTCGGCGATGCGCACAGCATAGGGGTTAGGCAGGGTAATATCATACACATTCCCGAAGGTCGAGGTGTAATAATCCATCGTCGGCGGCTCAATCTGCTCGCGCGTGTAGCCGCTGATCTTCTCCACCTCTTCATAGAATACTTCGATATTTTTTCTGCCGCTTTCATTATAGAGCATGGCGCGCACACCCTGATTCACCGCGCCGGCGGCACGGACGGGATCGAGCCCGTATGCTGAGAATTTTTCCGATATATCGCGAAACCAGATCTCGACGAACCGCTCCTGCGTATAGATCGGGAGCAGGGTGTTATCGAGGTCGCTCATAATCAATTTGTACTTTTTCAAATCTATCACCATTCCATAGTTTAGCATGATTCACGAATTTTCGCAATACTTATTGTCAAACGGGCGGATTCATGCTATTCTTTTAAAAAAATCGGTTGTGAGATTGCCATGTCGTCGGATTTGATCCGACTCCTCGCAATGACGATTGATAATGGAGATGAAGTAATGAAGAAGCATTTTAATCCCGCGAACATCCTGCTACCCAAGAAGAATTTTGAGAAATGGGCGGTTGTCGCCTGTGACCAGTACACCAGCGAGCCGGAATACTGGAATGATGTAGAGAAGATCGTCGGCGACGAGCCCTCGGCGCTGCACATCATCCTGCCCGAGATCTATCTGAGCGACGACAACAGCGAGCGCATCAACGCGATCAATGAAAATATGCAGAAATACCTCGACAGCGACGTGTTTGACACGCACGAGAACAGCATGATCTATGTCGAGCGCGAATCCAACAACACCCTGCGCCGCGGCATCGTCGGCGTCATCGATCTGGAGGATTACGACTACCGTAAGGGCGCGACCTCCGCGATCCGCGCGACCGAGGCGACCGTGCTCGAGCGCATCCCTCCGCGCGTACAGATCCGCAAGGACGCTCCCCTCGAGATGCCGCACATCCTGCTGCTGATCGACGATCCGCAGCTCTCCGTCATCGAGCCGCTGGCTGAGAAAAAGGACGGCTTCAAGCAGGCATACGGCTTTGAGCTGATGAAGAACGGCGGTCATATCGACGGCTACTTCCTGCCCGACGAGGTCATCGCACAGGTGCAGGACGCGCTGGAAGCGCTGATCGCCGATAAGGACGATAAGCTGCTCTTTGCCGTAGGCGACGGCAACCACAGCCTTGCCACCGCCAAGGAGTGCTACAACCAGAGCAAGAACCCGCTCGCGCGCTA
>DNIP01000183.1 GCA_003499325.1 Oscillospiraceae bacterium | reverse complement strand
AAAGTGTTTTATTGCTACTTAGTATTAGATGATAAAAAGAAAACCGTGGATTTGAGGGCATAAGCCTGTCAAATTCACGGTTAATTATTTGGTTATTTTACGCCGATCGCGGTTTTGTAATCCTTCTTCATCGCTTCGGCATTGGAAGAGATAATCAGGGAAACATAGTTGCCGTCAACGTCCACCGAGCACTTCTCTACGATCGCGTACTGCTCGGGATTATAGTTCTTGGTTTCGTTCTTCTTGGATTCCAGGCGGTTGTTCAGCGAGGTTTCGACGCGCTTTGCCGCGTCGGCATCCTTCGCCTTGACCAGGATGATCTCCTCCTGATTGACGCCGGAACGGTTGACGCCGCCGGCGGATTCCTCCACATCCTCCGCCTTGATGCCGTAACGGCTCAGATCGTCGGCACTCTTGAACTCCACCATTTCGGTAATGTTATAATCCGCCTTGAGCTTCTCAAAGATCTCGCTGAGCGGTTTTGCCGCCTGACCGCAGGCGCAGAGTGTCACAGCCAACACGGTGATGACCGCGATCACACAAATGAGTTTTTTCATTTTGACCTCCGTTTTCAGTTGTTACTCGCGTGAAAGCACGCTCAAACATCTATACAATTCCTCAGTCGTCCGACGCACGTGTCAGGCGACTGCTCTCCTGTGTGTGGGTGTTGCGTCCCAAATCAATAGATTTTGACAACACCTCACCTTTCACAAAGAGAGCCTAAGAGATCACCGCGAAGAAGCCGCGGTGATCGTAGGTTTGTTTATGCATTTTTCTTCAGATAATCCGCCCACATCTGGCAGGAGGTATCGTTGAAGTGCAGACCCATGTTATCGGGGTCGCTGCACAGCTCCTTCGGCAGATTGCCCTTTTCATCCGCGAGCGCGGAATAGACGTCCAGATAGCGATAGCCCTTCTCATCGCAGAACGCCTTGAGCTTGCCGTTGAATTCCTTAACCAGTGTGTTGTTGAAGGTCTCCACCTGAGCGGATTCGATCATCGGGGTGACCGACTGCAGATAGATACGCGCGTCGGGAGATTTCGAAAGGATCTTGGACACAATCTGCTGACAGCTTTTCATCGCGCCGTCGGTGCCGTATAAGCCGATATCGTTCATGCCCAGCATGATGAATACGTTCTTCTTGCCCGTGATCTCGACGCAATCCTCCACCAGATGGGTAGCGCCCTCATAGAACGGATGAACCGCGTCGGGGGCGTCGATCGCCCACAGCGCGTTGGTGTAGCCGAGGCTGCCGGCGCAGTAGAAAGACGCCTTGCCCAGTGCCTCGGGGTGCTCCTCACAGTAGTAATCGAGCTTTAAGGTGACGCTGTCGCCGACAAACACGGCATTATCGAACCACTCCGCCGCCTTGGGAGAGGTCGTATCGTAGCCTGATTCGGTCTCGACCACGGTCTCGGCCTGCGCTTCGGTAGCCGCGGTCTTTTCAGTGGGCTTACAGCCGCCGAGCAGCATGCAGACACACAAAAGCAGGGAAAATACAATTGCAAATAGCTTTTTCATCGGGAAAAATCATCTCCACATATATCTAAAAATCGAGAAATTGACAAACTTCTACATGATGTGGAAAAAGTATAGCACAGGATTTTTGCGATATATTTCTAATTTAGAATAATAGCTCCCCTGTATCCCGCTAAATTTCAGCTTGATTTTCCTGAATTATTTGTTCACCCTGCTGTATATTATTTTCCGCTAACGTACGGTTTATGAAATTCAGCACGCGTTTTTTGTCCGCACTCCACTGCGGCGCGATCAGGCTTTTCTTATCGCCGTCGCCTGTCAAACGGTAGATGACGACGTTTTTTGGCAAAAGCTGAATACTGCGGCACAGGATATGCGCGTACTCCTCGAGCGTGAGCGTGCGGAATGTACCGCGGCAGTAGTCATCGGCGAGATCGGTGCCCTCGAGCACATGCAACAGCTGGAGCTTGACGCCGTCGGTCACCCGCCCGACATACCTGACGGTTTCAAGCATCATCTCCTCCGTCTCGCCCGGCAAGCCGAGGATCACGTGAGTGACGACCTCGAGCCCTGCTTCATGCAGGTTCCTGACCGCCTGATCGTAGACGGACAGCGGATAGCCGCGGCGAATATAAGCGGCGGTGCTCTCATGGATCGTCTGCAAGCCAAGCTCGACGGTGACGGGCTTTCTCTCATTGATCTCTCTGAGCAGGTCGATCACCTCGGGCGGCAGGCAATCGGGACGCGTGCCGATCGAGAGCCCGACGATATCATCGGGCGCGATCGCCGCTTCATACAACGCGCGGAGCCTTTCGACAGGCGCATAGGTGTTGGTGAACGGCTGAAAATATGCAATATACAGATTGTCGCGCGTCTTTGAACGCACCCTGCGCTTAGCTTCTTCGAGCTGCTCAGCAACGGACAATGCCGCACAGGACGCGAATTCGCCCGAGCCGCCGGCGCTGCAAAAGATACAGCCGCGCTCCCCTATCGTGCCGTCACGGTTGGGGCAGCTCATCCCGCCGCCGATAGCAAGGCGATAGATCTTTTTGCCGAATTTCCGCTTATAATATTCGTTTAAAGAATAATAGCGATTGAGAGTGTCACGTTGCGGACAGGAGTCCGCTTCCTTCAACAATGAACGGTTCATGCCTGAAGATAGAAGTCAAGCATCCGCTGTTTGTAGTCGGGTG
>DNIP01000051.1 GCA_003499325.1 Oscillospiraceae bacterium | reverse complement strand
TCAGGGCGATCACATTCATCATGATTGAGGAGCTCTTTTTGCCCATAAACTTGCAGAAGAATGGGATCGTCAGCTGACCCGCTACCATGCTCAGCGAGGTGACGAGCGCTTGGATAGAGACGATATGCTCTACAGTGAGATTGCCGATATCACCGATGGTGTAGTTGTAGAAGTAGAACACGCCCGCCTGCTTGATCGCGAAGCCGAGCAGGTAGATGAACATGGTGATGACGAAAAGTATGTACTGGCCGTTGATCGCCTTCAAGCCGTCCTTGAGCTTGATCTTCTCCTCCTTGATCGGCTTGACGACCTCACGGGTGTTGAAGTAGGAGAACGCCAGCAGGATGACAGCGCCGATCGAGAAGATACCCGCCGCCCATGCGTAGGAATAGGGGTCGGTCTTGCCGCCGAAGTGGTTGATCAGGGGCAGGGCAAAGAAGGTAACGCAGAAGCTGCCGATCGCCGCCATGACCATACGGAAGGTGACAAGGACATTGCGCTCACCGGGATCAGCCGAGAGGCTGGGCAGGATCGCCGAGAGAGGCGTATTGACGACGGTATAGCAGGTGCTGACCATGTTGAAGGTGATGAATGCCATCGTGATCATCAATACCTTGTTGTTGGAGACCATCGAGGGCAGGCTGAATGTCAGCACGGCAAAGAGCGCCAGCGGGATCGCGCCGATCAAAAAGTAGGGGCGGCATTTACCGCTCTTGAAGTTGGTCTTGTCTACGATGATGCCCATCAGCACGTCGGTGATCGCGTCGATGAATTTGGACGCGAGTGTGATGATGCTGACAGCCGCCGTGTCCAGCAGCAGCGCGTCGGTGTAATACACGGTCAGATAGGTGCAGATCATCGGCCAGACCAGGTTGCTCGCCATGTCGGCGGCGCCGTAGCCAAGTCGCTGTCTCATTTTCGATATGCCCATTGATATCGCCTCCCAAGCGTTTTTTATTATTATAACAATTATTTGTATATTCCGCAAGAATAAAAGCTACATTTTTTATAATTTGTATTGCTAATTTCAGCAAACACAAAGGAATCAAAAAAGAGATACCGCACAGCTGAATGCGATATCCCTTTTCTTTGTTACCTTATGTCATCGGCAATGTGTCACCCGATAGATCCGTTAACGGTTTTCCGATCCCTTCGGGCGCATTGATGCCGCCGCAGTAGCGTTGCAGCCACGTCGCGTCAAGAATGCAAACATTTCCGTCATGATCGACGTCAGCGTTTTGCTTTGCGTCATCGGATAAATCGATCATATCGCAGCCGTATCGCTGGATCGCTGTCGCGTCCACGATGGTCACAACGCCGTCCTGATTCGCGTCGCCGAGGATACGGACGGGCTCTGATTTGAACGCTCCGTAATGGAAGCGGTACACGATCTTTGCCAGCCGCATGCCTGACAGTACGCTGATCTGTTCCGTTAATCCGCATACGCCGACAAAAGTCAAATCGGCATCCGGATCGATCGGGTATTCTTCCGCGTAATGCCAGCTTTTGTCATAGACATACACCGTTTTATCGGTTCTCGTCTCTTGCACGATGAAGCAGCCGTTTTCATTCGGCACGCAATCGGTGATCTGATCGATACCCTTGATATGGCTGAATTCTTCCGTGATATCGACATGTTCGAGCAGCTCACCGCTTTTTGTATAGGTATCCGAGAATATTGATCGGGTTTTTCCTTGATAGGAATAGCTCTGGACAACAAAATTGCCGTTTTGTGCAAACACGTTGAAAACATTGGAATCCGTTGCCGCCTTGCCGATCAGCTGATCGGATGAATCGTAAACAGACAGGATATATTGATTGGATTCACTGTCATACCGTCTGACGATATAAGTTTCGCTGTCGATTGAGCAATAGCTCTCATACGAATCCGACATTACTACCTTCGGCTCATGCTCAAAGTCGAGCGTGACATAGAGATATTTTCTTTGCGATTGGGAAAAAACGCGAGCGGTCAATCCGCCTTTCAGCGCCTCAAAATCGATCTGAAAAATCGGATCGGCGTACCCGTATGGTGAAAGGAATTTGTCACTGAGCGTATAAACCTCGCTCAAGGGATTTCCCTTGCCGTCAATCTTGATGAAGCAGACAACGTCTGATAGCAAACAGATTTCCAGCGCATAATTACCGTCGTTGAGCCTGGTTACCATGCAGCGGTACGCCATAATGGATTTGTCATAATCGGGTAAGTCGGATTCGCGCGCAAAAATCGGTTCCCCGTTGAGATTGTATTCGGTAAAGCGCATTTTCCCTTTTCCGTCAGCCGGTATACTGATCCTGCCGAATACCGTATCGCTCACATGAAAGATGTTGGAATACGCATACTGACCGTTGGTGTTCGGCAGAGCGGCGATCGCTACCGATGCAGAAAAATCATCCGACGTTACCGTTTGCCGAAATTCGGGTACCGTTTCATTATAGCCGTATTTGAAGCAGCCCTCGGGAATCACCAGCGTGTATTCTGTGTTGGGCATCACCGACGGAAAGGCGCCGCTGTATTTCAGCTCATAGCGATACATAGTCCTGCTTTCGTTCTCGAGGGTAAGGAACAGCTTTGTACCGTTCGGATCAAGCAGATACGG
>DNIP01000025.1:3008-4164 GCA_003499325.1 Oscillospiraceae bacterium | reverse complement strand
ACGCCGATGACGATATCCGCGTCGACAGGGTGTTCCTTCGCGAGAAATCTGCCTGCTCTCTGACGGCATTGACTGACGGAAGCGCCGTCGATCACCGAGTCGGGACGCGCAAAATAGATGTATTCAAATACGCAGAAGTGTTTCGGCTCTTTATCGCAGTGCGCCGTGTCAAATCGCAGACCGTTTTTATCGACGATCGCCATCTCACCGGGGCGCAGATCTCTGACGAGCTTGGCGCCGACCGCGTCCAGCGCGCAGGATTCCGAGGCGAATACCACACTGCCGCTTTCGGTCACGCCGTAGCACAGCGGACGGAATCCGTGCGGATCACGGACGGCGATCAGCTTTTGCGGCGAGCAGATCACGAGCGAGTACGCGCCCTCGATCGACTCCATCGCCGCGCTGACGGCATTCTCGATCGAGCCATGACGCAGCCGCTCCTGAACGACCATATAGGAGATGACCTCGGAGTCGGTCGTCGTATGGAAGATTGCGCCGTTTTCTTCTAACCTTGTCCTCAGCAGATAGGAATTAGACAGGTTGCCGTTATGGCACAGCGCCATCCTGCCTTTATGGTGATTGACTAAGAGCGGCTGGATATTCTGCGCGGCGTTGCTCCCCGTGGTGGCATAGCGCACATGACCGACCGCGATATGACCTGTACCGAGGGATTTGAGCTTATCGCCGCTGAACACCTCGCTGATTAAGCCTTCGCCTTTGATACAGCGGAACACACCGTCATCGTTTAGGGCGATGCCGGCGCTTTCCTGTCCGCGGTGCTGCAGGGCATACAGTCCGTAATAGGTCAACGCCGCTAAATCATCGTCGGCCGTGCTGTAGATGCCGAACACACCGCATTCTTCATGTATACTGTTCATCATAAAACCTCTTGTTCATGGTTTTTGGGCATAAAAATAGGCAAAGACGCTTTGGATATCCAAGGCGTCTTTGCCTTCATGTATTATATGACTCAGCGCGTCATTTGTCAAGAACAGACCCCGAAGAAATGATCCTCGGGGTCTGTGACTTAAGGGAGCCGCTCAGAAAAAGGCAACGCTGTTGAGAGTTATTATCCGGTATTTTGAAGGGAACGGTTTCGGCTCCCGTAAATCCTTTATTCTACATCCTGCAGGGCGGCGTAGCCCTCTTCACCGGT
>DNIP01000025.1:1689-2891 GCA_003499325.1 Oscillospiraceae bacterium | reverse complement strand
CCGATGTGTCCGGTATAGAGCGCCTTCTTCGCCGCTTCGATCACATCGCGGACAGGGATCGCGGATACGACCATCTCGACCTGGATCTTTGGCAGCAGGTTGGTATCGACCAAAACGCCACGATAATATTCGGGCTTGCCCTTCTGCGAGCCGTAGCCCATGACATGGGTGACGGTCATGCCGGTGATACCGAGCTGAGCCATCGCTCTCTTGAGCTTTTCAAACCGGGCTTCCTTACAGATGATCTCAATCTTCGTGAATCTTTGTTCTCCGTTATCAAAGGACGGAACGCTCTTAACCTCGACAGCCTCAGCCACGGGTATATCCCCTGCTACAACGGCGACGTCCTCGCCGTATACGGAATAATCCTCCGCGGTCGCCGCAAAGCCCGCGTATGCCGACGGCAGACCGTGCTCGGTGATATCGAGACCCATGATCTCTTCCTCGGCCGTTGCGCGCAGTCCGATCGTCTTTTTGATGATCATAAAGGTGATGACCATCATGATCGCCGCGTAGATACCAACGGAGCCGAAGCCCAAGAGCTGTAAGCCGAGCTGACGGAAATCGCCTGTATACAGCAAGCCGCTGAGCCCTGCGGGAGCGTCGGGATTCGCGAGCAGACCGACAGCGATCGTGCCCCAAATACCGTTTGCCATATGCACGCCTACCGCGCCGACGGGATCGTCGATATGCAGCTTCATGTCGAGCGCCTCGACGACGACAACAACGAGGATACCCGACACGATACCGACGACAGAAGCGCCGATCGCGTCAAAGGCGTCACACCCAGCGGTCACGCCGACTAAGCCCGCGAGAGAAGCGTTCAGGCACATGGATACATCGGGCTTGCCGTTTTTGATCCATGTGAACGCCATGGTGACGCAGGTGGCGACAGCGGGCGCGATCGTGGTGGTCAAAAAGATGGACGCGAGTTCCGAGGGAGTAGTCGCCGCCGCGCCGTTGAAGCCGTACCAGCCGAGCCACAGGATGAAAACGCCCAGTGCGCCGATGACAATGTTGTGACCGGGGAAAGCGTTGACCTTGATGACCCTGCCGTTTTCATCACGCTCATACTTGCCAAGTCTTGGTCCTAAGATCGCCGCGCCTACCAGCGCCGCGATACCGCCGACCATGTGGATCGCGCAGGAGCCCGCGTAATCATGAAAGCCGAGTTGACTGAGCCAGCCGCCGCCCCAGATCCA
>DNIP01000025.1:0-1617 GCA_003499325.1 Oscillospiraceae bacterium | reverse complement strand
GCGCTTCGATCGGGTAGATGAACAGCGAGATCACGCCCGAATAGATGCAGTAGGCAGAGAACTTTGTCCTCTCCGCCATCGCGCCGGAAACGATCGTCGCGGTCGTCGCGCAGAAAACGAGGTTGAACACAAAGGTGGAAGCGGCGGTAAAGTCACCGTTTCCGGGAGACGCGATGAACGCCTTGAAGTGAGTGAACAAGTCCATGTTCGGGATTCCGATCAGACCGAAGAGGGTATCCTCCCCCATCATGATGGTATAACCCAACAGGGCGAATACCACGGTACCGATACAAAAATCCATCAGGTTTTTCATGATGATATTGCCGGCGTTCTTGGCGCGGGTGAAGCCCGCTTCTACCATCGCAAAGCCTGCCTGCATCCAGAACACCAGCGCTGCTCCGATCAAAAACCAAAATTCTACTGTCATAGTTTCACCTTCCTTATAGAGTGACCGGCTGTACGTTGCCGGTCGATATCATTGTTATAGGCCACCGGTTACCGATCACTGACCACTGACCACTAATCACTGACCACTAAAAAAGGCGTACCCTGCAAAAGCAGAGTACGCCTTTGTACTTGTATTGTTTATCTCACTCCGAAGAGCAGCTCGCCGTAGGTCGGCAGCGGCCAGATCTCAGCGTCGACGACCGCTTCGGCAGCGTCAGCATAGGTGCGCAGGGTATCCATCTGCGGCAGGAGCTCATCGCGGACGAAGTTCGCTTGCTCGACGATACCGTCGATATGCGCGAGGTGATCTGCCAAGCGCTCGAGGATACCCGCGTTAGCGCTCATCTCGTCACAGGCGGCGGAGAGCTTCTCAATGTTGGCGGTCTCATAAGCACAACTGATAGCGGGAGAGATCGCCTTCTTCATAGAAACGTTCTTCAAGAGCTTCATCAGATAGGTCTCGATCGCGGGGATGATCTGCTTGCCGGTCATATCCACCATTGTCAGCGCTTCGATGTTGACCTGCTTAACGTAGTTCTCGAGCATGATCTCCATGCGGCTCTCAAGCTCAGCGACAGTGAATACCTTGTGTGCGGTCAGCATTGCGACATTCTTTTCATCCAGCAGATGCGGCATCGCGTCGGCAGTCGTTTTGAGATTGGATAAGCCGCGCTTCTCGGCTTCTTCGATCCAGGCGTCATCATAGCCGTTGCCGTTGAAAATGATGCGCTTATGCTCCTTGATCGTCTTGCGAATCAGGTTATGAACGTCATTTTCAAAGTCCTCGGAATCCTCCAGCACATCCGCAAACTGCTTCAAGACTTCCGCAACAGCGGAGTTGAGCATCATATTACAGCAGGCGATGGAGTTAGAGGAGCCGAGCATACGGAACTCAAACTTGTTGCCTGTAAACGCAAAGGGCGAGGTACGGTTGCGGTCGGTGGTATCACGTCTGAATCGCGGCAGAACGTCAACGCCGAGCTTCATGTATTTCTTCTTCGTTCCCTCATACTCGGTATCGTTCTCGATCGCGTCCAGTACAGCGGTCAGCTCGTCGCCGAGGAAGATGGAGATGACAGCGGGCGGCGCTTCATTCGCGCCTAAACGGTGATCGTTGCCGGCTGTCGCGACGGACAATCTCAGCAGATCCTGATACTCGTCGACCGCCTT
>DNIP01000077.1 GCA_003499325.1 Oscillospiraceae bacterium | reverse complement strand
TTTTTATTAAGGATTAGTATAAGCCATGCTTCCGCTTTTGCAGAAGCATGGCTTTTTCTTTGCAGCGTTCGGTAGGCGCATAGCATTCAGTTAAGAAATGAGTATTGTCATTTACTCTTTTTTGTACACGATGAGGATGAACTCGATCGGGGTGGTGAGGGTGGCGCGGCGCTCGAGCCGCTTCATCCCCTGTGACGGGGTGTGATAATAATACGGCGTCATCTTAAACAGCGCGTTGATATCCTCGTGGGTATCGAGGGTGATCTCGCCTTGAACACGGACGCGCTCGACCGCGGTCAACCCCTCTGCCGACGGCTCCTTTTCATCATTGCGGTACGGCTGATCGTAGAGCACCTCCTTGAGCCCGTAGAGATGATCTCTGCCGGGGATCGCGGTCATGATCACGCCGTCCCGTGCGATCACACGCCGAAACTCCGCCGCGTGGAACGGCGCAAAGAGGTGGAACGCCGCCTTGACCGCGCTGTCGACGATCGGGATCGCGGCGATATTCGCGACAAAGAACCGCGCGGAGGTCTTGCGCTTCGCCGCCAGCCGCACCATGTTCTTGCTCAGATCGAAGCCGTAGAAGCGGCGGTCGAGCCGCTGTGCGGCATAGGCGGTATAGTAGCCCTCACCGCAGCAGATATCGAGCACCGTGTCGCCGTCAGCGGTATACTGCCGCAGACGCTCGGTCACGGCGTCCGCCAAGGGCGCATAATAGCCCTTGTTGAGGAAGTCGCGGCGCGAGAGCGCCATCTCCCTGTTGTCGCCCATCAGCTCGCCGCTCTTGTGCGCCGAGAGCAGGTTGACGTACCCTTCCTTTGCGATATCATAACTGTGGCTGCTCGCGCAACGCCAAGTCCTGTTTTCACATAGCAGCGCCTGTCCGCAGACAGGGCATTTCATGATCTCCATCCTATCCCCTCAAAAGCCGAAACTATTCTTGCTCTATTATACACCAAAAGCGCCCGAATGCAAATGATAATGTCATCATGTAAATCGTCGTATAATTCCCGAACAGAGTAGAAATCATAGAAAAAGTATGGTACAATAAAAAGCATCAATTCCAAAAAGGAGAAAGGGATATGGAGATAACAACAATGTCAGCCAAACGAAAGGCTCTCTCTCTGATCCTGAAATGCGTGGTCGTCATCTCGGCGGCGGTCGGCACATATTTGAGCGCTGTCGACGGCATTAATATTTATATGAGCAGCAAGATGGCATTCATGTTCTTTACGATCCAGTCAAACATCGCGATCGCGATCGTCTGCGCCATCGGCGCGGTGCTGCTGCTCAGAAACAAACCGATCGCAAACGGCTGGTTCGTCTTCAAATTTGTCTTTACGATCTCCATCACCCTCACCGGCGCGGTGTTCACCTTTATGCTGGCGCCGATACTCGGAGAAAAGGCATGGAGCCTGAGAAACGTGCTCACCCATGTGGTGGTGCCGCTCGCGTCCGTTGCGGATTTCTTCGTCACGGGCGTTTTCGGGGATATCCAAAAGAAGCATATCCCCTACGTCCTCCTGCCGCCGCTCGCCTATGTCATCTACGCCACCGTCGCGTTCATCGCGGGATGGGAGTTCCTCCCTGGCAGGAATTACCCCTACTTCTTCCTCAACTGGAACAGCCCCGCGGGCGCCTTTGGCTTTAGCAAGGAGCTGCCGTTCATGGGGTGCGTCTGGTGGCTGATCCTGCTCACCCTGCTGATCCTCGGCGTCGGGCTGATCTATGTGCTGATCCTCAACCGGCTCAAGCGCAACAGCAACAGCATCTATCAAAAGCAAAGATAAAGCCGTACGGCTGAATCGAAATCATCTAACCACATAAGGAGGAATCACCATGAAAATCGCTATGGCAAACGACCACGCGGGAACATCCATGAAGAACGAGATCAAGGCGTATCTGGAGGCGCAGGGTCACACGGTAGTCGACTTCGGCGCGTATGACGAGGCGTCCTGCGACCTGTCGGATTTTGTCCTGCCCGCGGCGCTCTCGGTCGCGAAGGGCGAATGTGAGCGCGGCATCTTTGTCGACGGCGTCGGCTACGGCAGCGCGATGATCGCCAACAAGGTCAGCGGCATCTACGCCTGCGTCTGTCAGGATCCGTTCTGCGCAGCGCTGGCGCGTCAGCACAACGACGCAAATGTCCTGTGTCTCGGCGCGAAGATCATCGGCGGGATGATCGCGATGGAGAACGTCAAGACCTTCATGAGCACCGATCCCCTGACCGCCGACAAATACGTGCGCCGCGTCAAAAAGGTGCAACAGATCAACGACGAGCACTGTGTGCCCGTGAAATAAAACGGTCGGAAAACAGCCATAACCCCGCAATGCCCCCGAAGCAATTCGAGGGGCTTTGGCACGACCGCAAAGCCTGGGAGAAATATGGATTATTCAAGCACATTATCACAGCAATTCAATATCAAAGAGGAGTACGCGCAGAACATCATCACCCTGCTCGACGACGGCAACACCATCCCCTTCATCGCCCGATACCGCAAGGAAATGCACGGCTCCATGGACGACCAGCTCATCCGCGAATTCAGCGAGAAGCTGGAATACCTGCGCAACCTCGACAAGCGCAGAGAGGAGATCCGCGAGCTGATCGACGGGCAGGAAAAGCTGACCGATGAGGTCAACTCTTCCCTTGACAAGGCGCAGACCTTAAGCGAGCTCGAGGACATCTACCGCCCCTATAAGCCCAAGAGAAAGACCCGAGCCTCGATCGCCAAGCAGCGCGGGCTCGAGCCGCTGGCGCTCGCGATCATCAAGCAGGAAAAGGGCTTTGACCCGATGAAGGCCGCCGAGGATTATGTCGATGAAGAAAAGGAAGTGCCCACCGCACAGGACGCGATCAGCGGCGCAATGGATATCATCGCCGAGATGCTCAGCGACAGCGCGGCGATCCGCGCGCACCTGCGCCCGATCTTCCGCAAAAACGCCCTGCTCAAATCGACCGCGACGGACGAGGAGCAGGACAGCGTCTACTCCAACTATTATGATTATTCAGAGGCAGTCAAGAAGATCGCGGGACACCGCATCCTCGCCGTCAACCGCGGTGAAAAGGAGGGCTTTTTGAAGGTCGGGCTCGTGCTCGAGCCGGCTCTTGCCTTGAACGTCATCTATCACGCGCTGGACAAGGGAACGAACCCCCTGTGCTCCGATATCCTGCGCGCCGCGGGCGAGGACGCGTACTCGCGGCTGATCTTCCCCTCCCTCGAGCGCGAGATCCGCTCCGAGCTGACAGAAGCGGCGGATGAGAACGCGATGAAGGTCTTTGCGACCAACCTTAAGCAGCTGCTCATGCAGCCGCCCGTCAAAGGCAAGACGGTATTGGGGCTCGACCCCGGCTACCGCACGGGCTGCAAGGTGGCGGTCGTGGACGATACCGGCAAGGTGCTGGACACAGCGGTCATCTACCCCACTCACTCACAGGCGAAGATCGATCAGTCAAAGCGCAAGCTGCTGGAGCTGATCAAAAAGCATCATGTTGACATTATCTCCATCGGCAACGGTACCGCGAGCAAGGAGACCGAAATGTTCGCCGCCGACGCGATCAAACAGGCCGATCACAAGGTCTACTACATGGTCGTCAGCGAGGCGGGCGCGTCGGTCTACTCCGCGTCAAAGCTCGCCGCCACGGAGCTGCCCGAGCTGGATCTGACGCTCCGCAGCGCCGTGTCCATCGCCCGACGCTTGCAGGATCCGCTCGCGGAGCTGGTCAAGATCGAGCCCAAGGCGATCGGCGTGGGACAATATCAGCACGATATGCCGCAAAAGCGGCTCGGCGAGACGCTCGACGGTGTTGTCGAGGACTGCGTCAACTCGGTCGGCGCGGATCTGAACACCGCCTCCCCCGCCCTGCTGCTCAGGGTTTCGGGACTGAACGCGACCGTATGTAAAAACATTGTGGCGTATCGCGAGGAGAACGGCGCGTTCGGCTCGCGAGCAGAGTTAAAGAAGGTCCCAAAGCTGGGGCCCAAGGCCTTTGAGCAGTGCGCGGGCTTTTTGCGCGTGCCCGAGAGCCGCAATCCGCTGGACAACACAGGCGTGCACCCCGAGAGCTATTCGACGGCAAAGGAGCTCTTGAAGCGTGCGGGCTACACGGACAAGGAGATCAAGGCGGCCAAGTTCCCCGACCTGCCCGCCAAGGTCAAGCAGCTCGGCGCCAAAAGCCTTGCCGAACAGCTCGGCATCGGTCTGCCAACCCTCGACGACATTGTCAAGGAGCTCACAAAGCCCGGCCGCGATCCGCGTGACGAGATGCCAAAGCCCATGCTGCGCACCGATGTGCTCGACATCAACGACCTCAAGGAGGGCATGGAGCTGACCGGCACGGTGCGCAACGTCATCGACTTCGGCGCGTTCGTGGATATCGGCGTGCACCAGGACGGTCTGGTGCACATCTCGCAGATCTGCGACCGCTTCATCAAGCACCCCAGTGAGGTGCTCAAGGTCGGCGACATCGTCAAGGTCAAGATCCTGTCGGTCGACGTCAAGAAACAACGCATCTCGCTGACTATGCGCGGCGTATAAGGATCGGTTGAGATTGAAACAGAAAGGTGATCAACATGAACAAGGATGAAAAAATGATGCGGGATCCATACGCCGAGGAAGCCAAAAAGCTCTGGGGCGATACCGAAGCATATCAGGAATATGAGCGCCGTATGGCGGACGATACACAGGAGGATCGGGACGTCCTGCGCGACGGCATGGAGAATATCATAGACGGCTTTGCAAAGCTGAACGCGCGCGGCGTGACCCCCGATCACGAGAAGCCGCGTCTGCAGGTCAGGAAGCTGCAACTGTTCATCGACGAGCATATGTATCACTGCACCGACGAGATCCTCTCGGGACTCGGCGAGCTGTATGTCAGCGATGAACGCTTTACGAAAAACATCGACAGGCACGGCGAGGGCACCGCGGCGTATATAGCCGCGTGTATCAAGAGCTTTATTGCCGACAAGTAAAACGATACCGAACCAAAAGAGGACATTCATGACCATCAGTTTTCTCACGCTCGAGTTGATTTTTACGGCGATCTGGCTGCTCGTCAGGATCATCGTATGGATCAAAAACAAAAGAATAGACTTCAAGCGCGAGGCAACGCTGCTGCTCATGTACGTCAATCTGGCGGTCATCATCCGATTCGTCTTTTTCCCTATGGCGACCGTCAACGGACAGATACAGCCGCTGAGATTCGACCCTGCAACAGCGTTTCCGTTCCGATTGAACCTGATCCCCTTTACCAACCTGCTGCGGTTCAAAACGACGCGCGAGCTGCTGTGGAATCTACTGGGCAATACGGCGATGTTCATCCCGACCGGCATTATCCTGCCGATCCTGTACAAACGCCTGAACAGCTTTTGGAAGGTGTCGATGGCGGGATTTTTGATGTCGCTCTCGATCGAGCTCCTCCAGCTGCCGCTCGCGGAAAGGGTCTCCGACGTGGATGACCTGATCCTGAACACCCTCGGTGTGATGATCGGCTACGGTATCTACGCGCTGTTCAAACGGATCATTAAAAAGCAAAGAAAAACATAGGAAAGCATATGAAAACTTACCATTTCTACGGTCATCAGACCGCTGTTGTTAAAAACGAAAACGGGCTGACCCCGCGCGACTGCTACGATATCCTCAGCGAGATCTGGTGCGCGGACACCTGCGCGCCCAGAATGCGCGACAGCTGGTCGCCCGACAACAAAACGCTCGGACAGTGCTCGATCACGGCGTTCCTGATCCAAGACCTGTTCGGCGGCAAGGTGTACGGCATCCTGCGGCCGGGCGGCAATTATCACTGCTTCAACGCGGTGGGCGACTGCGTGTTTGACCTGACGAGCGAGCAGTTCGGCGGCGTCAGGCTGGATTACTCAAACTGCCCCGAGCAGCTGCGCGAGGTACACTTCGCAAAGGAAGAAAAGCGGCAGCGATATGAGAAGCTCAAAGCAGCCTTCCTCGCCGCCATGCCGACCATCCGCCCAATGCGCAAGGAGCACCTCGAGCGCTACGGCGCGATCTATGCCGCGGCGTTCTCGGGCGAGCCGTGGAACGATCCGTGGGAGCCGAAGGACGCGATGATCCATGTGGGCGAACTGCTCGATTCCCAGCAGGCATACGGGCTGGAATACGTTATCGATAACGAGATCGCGGGCTTCATCCTCGGTACTTCGATGCTGTTCCACTACGGCAGGACGTTCGAGATCAACGACCTCGCCGTCGCACCCGAATATCAGCGGCAGGGGATCGCGGGACGACTGCTGACCCACTGCCTGGACGACATGAAGGAGCAGGGGATCGTCGGCGTGCACCTGATCACCGCGGGCGAGGGCATCCTGCCCCGCTTCTATGAGGATTTCGGATTCAGCAAGGAAAACCGCGTGATCCTGATGGGAAAGGAAATGTAGAAAAGGGGTTGCCGCCAAATAAAAAAGTCATTCTGAACGCTAATGAGGAATCTGAAAGCACTCAGGATGACGCTCGAAGGGGCTGTCGCGATTATTAGTGCGACAGCCCCTTGTGATAGTTGATACTAAGTATCCATTAAACG
>DNIP01000128.1 GCA_003499325.1 Oscillospiraceae bacterium | reverse complement strand
GTTCCGTTATCGTCGTCGGCCCTGAGCTGAAGATGTACCAGTGCGGTCTGCCCAAGGAGATGGCGCTCGAGCTGTTCAAGCCCTTTGTTATGAAGCGTCTGGTCGAGACCAAGGTCTCGCAGAATATCAAGGCTGCTCGTAAGGCGGTCGAGAGAGCGAAGCCCGAGGTATGGGACGCGCTCGAGGTTGTCATCAAGGGTCATCCCGTACTGCTCAACCGTGCGCCTACCCTGCACAGACTGGGTATTCAGGCGTTTGAGCCGGTTCTCGTAGAGGGTCGCGCGTTAAAGCTCCATCCGTTGGTATGTACCGCGTACAACGCCGACTTCGACGGCGACCAGATGGCGGTGCACGTACCGCTTTCCGCCGAGGCACAGGCTGAGGCTCGCTTCCTCATGCTCGCTGCCGGCAACCTCTTGAAGCCCTCCGACGGTAAGCCTGTCGTCGTTCCGACGCAGGATATGGTACTCGGTTCCTACTATCTGACCCTCGATAAGGACGGCGAGCCCGGTGAGGGCAAGGTGTTCAAGGATATCGATGAGGCGCTCATGGCGTACCAGACCGGCATTCTGACCCTGCACAGCAAGATCAAGGTCAGACGCGAGGTCGAGGTAGACGGCGAGATGAAGAGGGCGATCATCGACACCACCGTCGGCAAGATCATCTTCAACCGCGCTGTTCCGCAGGATCTGGGCTTCGTTGACAGAACCAAGGAAGAGAACGCCTGCAAGTTCGAGGTCGACTTCCTCGTCGGCAAGAAGCAGCTCGGTAAGATCATCGACGCCTGCATCCGCGTCCACGGTACCGAGGTCACCGCAGAGGTGCTCGATAACGTCAAGGCGCAGGGCTACAAATACTCCACCATCGGCGCGATCACCGTCGCTGTCTGCGACGCGACGATCCCGCCCGAGAAGAAGGAGATCATCGAAAAGGCAGAGGCGGACGTTGACGCGATCCGCGAAGAGTTCAACATGGGTCTGCGCTCCGATCAGGAGAGATACGAGAAGGTTCTCTCCATCTGGGAAAAGGCGACCAATGACGTAACCGATAAGCTCCAGAAGAACCTGGACAGATATAATCCGATCTACATGATGGCTGATTCCGGCGCGCGTGGTTCTATGAGCCAGATCCGTCAGCTCGCGGGTATGCGCGGACTGATCGCGAACACCTCCGGTAAAACCATCGAGATCCCGATTCGTGCGAACTATCGTGAAGGTCTGAACATCTTAGAATACTTCATTTCCTCCCGTGGTGCGCGTAAAGGTCTGGCTGATACCGCGCTGCGTACCGCTGACTCGGGTTATCTGACCCGTCGTCTGGTCGATGTATCGCAGGAGGTCATCATCCGTGATGATGACTGCCATGCCAACGAAGGTCTTGAGGTCTTTGACATCAAGGCGGGCAAGCAGGTCATCGAGGAGATGCACGAGCGTCTGATGGGCCGTTACCTCGTCCGCGATTTCTGCGACGAGAACGGCAACGTGCTGGTATCCAAGGATCAGCTCATGGGTGAGCGCGAGGCGGATATCATCTGCAACTCCGGCGTTGAGAGCATCGAGATCCGCTCCATCCTCGCGTGCCGCTCCAAGCACGGCGTCTGCAAGAAGTGCTACGGCGCGAACCTGGCGAACGGTCAGCCTGTCACCGTCGGTGAGGCGGTCGGTATCATCGCCGCGCAGTCCATCGGCGAACCCGGTACACAGCTGACGATGCGTACCTTCCATACCGGCGGCGTCGCTTCGGCGGAGGATATCACACAGGGTCTGCCCCGTGTTGAAGAGCTGTTCGAGACCCGTAAGCCGAAGAACCTTGCGATCATCTCCGAGATCGAGGGTGACGTTCGCTTTGAGGAGATCAAGAACACCCGTCACGCGATCGTATATAACACCGAGACCGCCGAGGAAAAGAGCTATCTGATCCCCTTCGGCTTCCGCGTCGCGGTGGAGGAAGGTCAGCATATCAACAAGGGTGACAAGATCACCGACGGTGCTGTCAATCCTCACGATATTCTTGACATCATGGGCACCAACGCGGTTCAGGACTACCTGATCAGCGAGGTACAGAGTACCTACCGCCTGCAGGGTGTTGATATCAACGATAAGCATATCGAGGTTATCGTACGCCAGATGCTCAAGAAGGTAAGAGTGGACGATCCGGGCTCGACCGACTTCATGCCCGGTCAGATGTACAACCGTATCGATGTTCTTTATGCGAATAAAGAAATAAAAGAGCGTATCGCCAACGGTGAAGAGGGTCTCAAAGAAGCGACCTGGACACAGCTATTGTTGGGTATCACCAAGGCGTCTCTTGCGACCGACAGCTTCCTGTCCGCTGCGTCCTTCCAGGAGACCACCCGCGTGCTCACCGACGCCGCGATCAAGGGCAAGGTCGATCCGCTGGTCGGTTTGAAGGAGAATGTTCTGATCGGTAAGCTGGTTCCTGCCGGTACCGGTATGCCCCGCTACAACAACATCGAGCTCGAGGAGAATTATATCCCCGCTGTTCCTGCCGCTCCGACAGAAGAATAAGATCATTAGGATGAGCCTCCGCTTCGGAGGCTCATTTTTCTTTGCTAGAATTATCCAAAAACATTACCATATATTGTGCAAAACGCCCAAAAACGGGGCGTTTTTTTCTATGCGTGCGATCCGATAAAAGCGACTGAGTTTTATTGAAAAGATTACGTTATTGTAATATAATATTTACAATAGCGTGAGTATACCCGAAGTGGTTGCTCTGCTAAATTGAATGAGCCTGTTACAGCCGTACAGGCAGCAATTTAGGAGGAGATAACATGAGAAAATGTAAGCAGGCTATCAGTATGCTTCTGGTGCTTTGCATGATGTTTGCGGTCATATCCGTAGGCGTCGTACAGGGCGCGGCAGCTGATGGCGACACGATTTACACAGATCCGCCGAGCGAGCCGGCGCTTTTGGGCGACATTAACCGCGACGGCAGGATTAACGGTGATGACGTTCTTGTGCTCAGAAAATCGATCACCCATAATTACACTGAAGGATATCTTGATTATACAAAAATGTCCAAGAATTCGATCGATTTCAAAGTAGCCGACTGCTATAAGGATGAAGAATACGGTATTGAGGAGAAGATCGACGGAAACGATTTATTGCTTCTCAGACAGTATATTGTTCATAAACCCGAAGCGCAGGATAAAGGCATTGGCGAGCCGGTCTATGTCGAACCGACCGAACCTCCGACGCAGGTTCCTACCGATGAATCTACGACTGCGACGATCACGATCTACGGTCTGAACGGGCAGTTAGAGACCAAGGAATTCAATGTCGGCGACAGCTTTGTCGTTTATACTTCACTGAACGTGAAGAAAGCCGGCAGTGACGTCCAGATCGCTGCCGCAAGCGGCGATCAGCGCTTTACCGATTCCGTTCTGACTTTATCGAGCGAGATCGACGGCGAACAGCTCTTCACCGATACCGATACCGTATTCCCGGTATTCGGTGAAAAGGCAATGGGTCGCCTCAGAGACGCCGGCTGGGTTCAGTATAATGCGTCCACACCCGGCGTCAACAACGGTTTTGTTTTCGATTCCGACGACGATCTGGCGATCGTGACACGATACACCGTCACTCACGGCGGTACCGGCGAAGTCAGAAACACGCTGTCTTTTCTGGCGGCTGCCGATTTAGATTTGACGCTGCTGGTCAATAACGGCACTGCGGTTTCCGACACGGAGCTGACTGTCAACGCTACCTTTGATAAGCCCGTGCCTGCTCCCACAATTGCTCCTACCGAAGCGCCCAAGCCCACGGCTGCTCCGACAGAAGCACCCAAGCCCACGGTTGCTCCTACCGAAGCACCTAAGCCCACGGTAGCACCGACCGAGGCTCCCAAGCCCACAGTTGCTCCCACCGAAGCTCCCAAGCCCACCGAGGCGCCGACTGAGGCGCCCGTGCCGACGGTAGCTCCGACCACCCCGAGCGACAAGGCAATCGTCCATGTCCAAGGTCTGGACGGCGAGACGGAGACCAAGGAGTTCAACGTAGGCGATACCTTCACCGTATATACGACGCTGAACGCTTCACAGATCAACAGCGGTAAAATCGGCTCTATCGACGGCGCACAGCTCTATCCGAACGCTATGATCAAATTGGTCGATGAGTATGATGAAGAGGGCATCATCGATCTGGACGCCATGTTCCCGATCACCAAGTCACAGACCATGGGGAGCGGAAAAGACACCAGTCTGGAAAGTATCAAGCCGTATTATGATTCCACCCGCGGCGCGGTATTCTTTACTGCTTCTACGCCCTACTCGAGAGGATTCAATTTCAATAATAATGACGCAAGACTGATTCAGGCACAGTATCAGGTCACCGCCCCCGGCGAGGCTTATATCACCATCGATATGAGAACGCTGTGCATTGCTGATGATGACCTGACTGCGGTTATCTTTGAGTGGGAGACCCTGAACCCCAATTTCAGACTCCACTCTTCCTTCTATTGGCCTGAGTCAACAAAGCCGACTGAGGATGGGACAGAAGCTCCCAAGCCCACCGAGGCTCCGAAGCCTACAACAGCTCCCACCGAGGCTCCCAAGCCCACACAGGCTCCGACTGAGGCGCCCGAGCCCACCGAGGCTCCCACTGAGCCTGCTCCTGAGGACGTTTACATTGTAGCCGGTAACGCTACCGGTATCTTCGGTACCGCCTGGAATGCCAACGACGCTAACAACACCATGACCAAGGGCGCTGACGGTATCTACACCAGACAGTATACCGTAGACGCCGCAATGAAGGACGTACAGCTCAAGGCTGTTAAGAACGGCACTGCCTGGATCGGCGACGAGACAGGCAACAACGTTACCTTCAACCTGACCGGCGCCGGCACCTTCACCGTATATTGCGACGGCACCAAGACATGGGTAGACGGCGACATCATCTCTTATGAGGACGATCTCGTAGTTGATTCCGTCACCGCAGTCGGTAACGGTATTACTGACGGCAGCGGCTGGCTGAACAATGAGTTCTGGAACGAGAAGGCCGCTTCCAACCACATGACCAAGGTTGCCGACGGTATCTACGAGGCTGAGTACACGCTCGGCGAGTATGACACCTCTGATCCCGAGTTCAAGTTCGCAATCAATGACGCTTGGACACACAACTTCGGTCTCGGCGACAACGGTGTGATCGCAAACGGCGTAACCACCGACGCGATCTACAATGGTTCTACCAACCTCAAGATCACCGGTCTGACCGCAGGCACCACTATCAAGATGCAGCTCGACCTGACCGGCTTTGACTTCAGCACCAAGACCGGCGCTAAGATGACCGTCACTTGGACTACTCCCGCAGAGCCCACCGAGGCTCCGACCGAGGCTCCCAAGCCCACCGTTGCTCCGACTGAGGCTCCCAAGCCCACCGAGGCTCCGACTGAGGCTCCCAAGCCCACCGAGGCTCCGACCGAGGCACCCAAGCCCACGGTAGCACCGACCGAGGCACCCAAGCCCACGGTTGCACCGACCGAGGCGCCCGTGCCGACGGTAGCTCCGACCACCGCGAGCGAGAAGGCGATCGTCCATGTCCAGGGTCTGGACGGCGAGACCGAGACCAAGGAGTTCAACGTAGGCGATACCTTCACCGTATACACGACGCTGAACGCTTCTCAGATCAACAGCGGTAAAATCGGCTCTATCGACGGCGCGCAGCTCTATCCGAACTCTATGATCAAATTGGTCGATGAGTACGATGAAGAAGGCATCATCGATCTGGACGCCATGTTCCCGATCACCAAGTCACAGACGATGGCGAGCGGAAAAGACACCAGCCTGGAGAACATTAAGCCGTATTATGATTCCACCCGCGGCGCAGTCTTCTTTCTTGCATCTATGCCTTACGAAAGAGGCTTTGTCTTTAATAATAATAGCGCAAGACTGATTCAAGCACAGTATCAGGTCACCGCCCCCGGCGAGGCTTATATCACCATCGATATGAGAACGCTGTGCATTTCTGATGATGATCTGACTCCGATTATCTTTGAGTGGGAGACCCTAAATCCCAATTTCAGACTCCACTCTTCCTTCGATTGGTCTGAATCAACAGAGCCGACTGAGAACGAGACAGAAGCACCCAAGCCCACGGTAGCTCCGACCGAGGCTCCTAAGCCCACCGAGGCTCCCCAGCCCACGGTTGCACCGACCGAGGCGCCCGTGCCGACGGTAGCTCCGACCACCGCGAGCGACAAGGCGATCGTCCATGTCCAGGGTCTGGACGGCGAGACCGAGACCAAGGAGTTTAACGTAGGCGATACATTCACCGTATACACGACGCTGAATGCTTCTCAAGTCAACGAGGGACGAATCGGCTCTATCGATGGTGCGCAGCTCTATCCGAACGCGATGATCAAATTGGTCGATGAGTATGATGATGAGAGCATCATCGATCTGGACGCCATGTTCCCGATCACCAAGTCACAGACGATGGCGAGCGGAAAAGACACCAGTCTGGAGAACATTAAGCCGTATTATGATTCCACCCGCGGCGCAGTCTTCTTTGTTGCGTCTATGCCATACGCAAGAGGCTTTGTCTTTAATAATAATAGCGCAAGACTGATTCAAGCACAGTATCAGGTTACTGCACCCGGCGAGGCTTATATCACCATCAATATGAGAACGCTGTGCATTTCCGATGATGATCTGACTCCGCTGATCTTTGAGTGGGAGACCCTAAATCCCAATTTCAGACTCCACTCTTCCTTCGATTGGTCTGAATCAACAGAGCCGACTGAGGGTGAGACAGAAGCACCCAAGCCCACCGAGGCACCCACCGAAGCGCCCAAGCCCACCGAGGCTCCGACCGAGGCATCCAAGCCCACTGAGGCTCCGACTGAGGCGCCCAAGCCCACCGTTGCTCCGACCGAGGCTCCCAAGCCCACAGTTGCTCCGACCGAGGCGCCCAAGCCCACGGTTGCACCGACCGAGGCGCCCGTGCCCACGGTAGCTCCGACCACCGCGAGCGAGAAGGCAATCGTCCATATCCAGGGTATGGACGGCGAGACTGAGACCAAGGAGTTCAACGTAGGTGATACCTTCACCGTTTACACGACGCTGAACGCTTCTCAGCTCAACAGCGGTAAAATCGGCTCTATCGATGGCGCGCAGCTCTATCCGAACTCTATGATCAAATTGGTCGATGAGTACGATGAAGAGGGCATCATCGATCTGGACGCCATGTTCCCGATCACCAAGTCACAGACCATGGCGAGCGGAAAAGAAACCAGTCTGGAAAATATCAAGCCGTATTATGATTCCACTCGCGGCGCGGTATTCTTTACTGCTTCTACGCCCTACTCGAGAGGATTCGATTTCAATAATAATGACGCAAGACTGATTCAGGCACAGTATCAGGTCACTGCACCCGGCGAGGCTTATATCACCATCGATATGAGAACGCTGTGCATTGCTGATGATGACCTGACTTCGATTATCTTTGAGTGGGAGACCTTGAACCCCAATTTCAGACTCCACTCTTCCTTCTATTGGCCTGAGTCAACAAAGCCGACTGAGGATGGGACAGAAGCTCCCGAGCCCACCGAGGCTCCCAAGCCTACAACAGCTCCGACAGAAGCACCCAAGCCTACAACCGCTCCCACTACACCGCCGGTCACTCTGGCTGACGGCTACTATCTGGTCGGCACCATGACTGATTGGAAAGCGGATTCCGCGTATCAGTTCAGTGAGAATGCCGCGAACCCGGGCGAGTACATGCTCAGCACCACTCTCGCCGCTACCGACGGCGTCAAGGCTGTCAAGGTCGAGAACGGCGCGATCACGACATGGTACCCCGAGGGCGTAGATAATGAATATGTTGTTGACGCGGCTCACGCAGGCGACGTCACTGTTTACTTCAAATCCACCTATCAGAGTGATTGGAGTACCTTCGGCGGCTATCTCTACATCGACGGCGGTTCCACACCGACTCCCGATCCGACCACCGCTCCGACTGAGTCATCTGATGTTACCGACAGAACCATCATCTTCAGTAATAACAAGGGCTTCAGTACTGTCAATATCTATTATTGGTCTGACGAGGATCAGCCTGTCGATTGGCCGGGCGTTCCGATGACTTACCTCGATACCAACGAGCTTGGCGAGAAGCGCTATACAATTGAGATGCCCGCAGGTATGACCAACTACATCATCAATGATGGTTCACAGCAGACTGTTGATATCACCTTCACCGGCGCTACCGGCGTTTACCTGACCGATAAGGACAGCACAGGCAACTATCAGGTAGCTTTCTATGATATCGGCAAAACCGATCCTACCCCCGAGCCGACCACCGCTCCTCAGCCGACAACGCCGATTCCGACAGAAGCGGCCAAGAATTATGTCTATCTGAACGCAGGCGGTTCCAATCTTTGGGATCAGGCAAATGCACGCTTTGAGCTGTATGTTTGGAACGATGACGGCGATCAGTGGATAACCGGCACATCGGTAAATGGCAAGTATCAGTTTGAGGTTCCCGCAGGATACACTGACGGCATTTTCGTTCGCATGGATCCCGCGAAGGCTGCCGATGTTTGGGCTAGCGCCTGGAACCAGACAGGCGATCTGACCTTACAAATCGGCAAGACCTACACGATCACATCGTGGACCGGCGGCGATAACGGCAACAGCGGCGGTTCATGGTCCTGATCGATACTGATCATAAAACGAAATAACCGATAACCTAATGCAGGGGCAGGCTTCGGCTTGTCCCTGCTTTTTGCGGTTGACGAGTCTGCATAAAGAGGGTATAATAGGGTCAACAAATTCTTGGAGGTCATGATGAGATTAGATAAATACCTGAAGGTTTCCCGCATCATCAAGCGCCGCACCGTTGCGAACGAGGTCTGCGACGCGGGCAAGGCGGTCGTCAACGGCAAGGTTGCGCGCGCGTCCTATGACGTCAAGGTCGGCGACGTGGTGGAGCTGAATTTTGAATCCCGCTCCGTCAAATTCCGCGTGGACAAGGTCGTCGAGACCATCCGAAAAGAGGATGTCAGCTCGATGTATACACCTTTATGAATGAAGAACTAAGACGGAAGAAATAAGAACGCGGAAAACGTGTTGAGCACGATGCGCGTTTTGGCTATGGAATAATCGAAAAACTCCCCTCATATAATCAAATGAGTTGATTATATGGGGGATTCTTTATGCCTGAAGCTATGATGAAAAAGCCGCATATCCTGACGCTGGATAACCGCAAGCTGCTCACGCTCAGCGGGGTGGAGGATGTGTCGGGCTTTGATGAACAGACCATCAATGTCAAACTAAGCGACGCGACCTTAGTCGTCAAGGGCGCGGGATTGCACATTAGCAAGCTGAGCTTAGAGAGCGGCGACGTGGTGATCGACGGTCAGATCACCTCGCTGCAATACCTGGGCGCGTCCACGGGCTCACTGCGCTCACGATTGTTCCGCTGATGGGGATATCGCTTTCTGCCCAGACCGCCTACTTCCTCTGGTCGCTGGTATTAGGCGTAGCGCTCGGTGTGCTGTATGACCTGATCCGTGCTGTGCGCATGGTACTGCGCGCGGGAAAAATCCATGTGCTGATTTCCGATATCCTGTTCTTCGCGGTGTGCGGCGTGATCACCTCGCTGTTCTCCTTGCCGTTCAACAAGGGAGATGTACGGGTGTTCATCCTGTTCGGTGAAGCGGTCGGATTCTTGGCATATCGGATCACATTGGGCAGCGTTATGGGTAAGGTGTACGCTTTTTTTGCGAAGAAGATACGTAGTTTTGTACAAAAAATACGAAAAATTTTACAAATTTTTTTCAATTACCTATTGAAGTCACTGGCCTTTGTGTTGTATAATGTAGATGTAATAATAGATAAGTTGCATCGTTTTGTAGTAAAGAGAAAACAAAAACACCGTGCCGAAAAGGTCAAACGACAAAATCGGCGCATTCACAAGGATAAACATCATGAGCAAAAAAGAAACCAAAAAACCGCATACCGCGTCAAAGCGAAAACGCGACAGCGAAGAAAAGCCGCAGAGCGAGGGTAGAAGATTGCTCTCCCGCCCTGTGATCGTCGTGATCGCCTTGGTTGCGGTAGCGTTTTTGATTTATTCCATGGTATCCATCATCGGCATCCAATCCCAGATCCGCGAACGCAGAGCGGAGCTGAATGAATTAAAGGAGCAGATCACGGTACAGGAGATCAAAAACGAGGATATCCAAAAGCTGTATAATTCCACCGGTTCCGACTCCGACTTTTCCTCACTGGCGGAACAGATCGCGCGTGACGATCTGGACTATATCAAAGAGGGCGAGCGGGTGTTCGTCAACGTAGCCGGCGACTGAACTTTACAATATCGTTGTCGGGTCTGAGGGGCTTGGCAACAGCAAATAATTTGAGGGGAAAACATCTGAATGGCATTGAGTGTAGGCGAAATCGTAAACGGTAAGATAACAGGCATCACCAACTTCGGCGCGTTTGTGGAGACCGAGGATGGTTCCCGCGGGATGATCCATATCTCTGAGATATCCCGCTCCTATATCGAGGACATCAAATCCGTCCTCAAGATCGGACAGGCTGTGACGGTCAAGGTGATCTCTGTCGCCGATGACGGAAAGATCGCGCTGTCGATGAAACAGCTTGAAAAAACAGACGCGAACAAAAAGCCCGCGGCTAACCGCAAGCCGCGTACGCGTGAACCCCAAAAACCGAGGAAAAAATATGAGCCGGCACCTCCGGTCACCTCTCCGGGCGACTTTGAGTGGCAGAGCTCCTCGTCGGGCGGATCCTTTGAGGACATGATGAGCAAGTTCAAGCGCACCTCCGAGGATAAGATGTCCGACCTGAAACGTGGCGAGAGCCGCGGCTATTCCCGACGCGGGAACGGCGGCGGTCGTAAATAAATTATTGCTGGGAGGCATTATTATGAAGATTACCTACACCGAACGCAAGTGTAATCTTAGGGACAACTTCAAACAGAGAGTCGAGAAGAAGCTCGCAAAATTCGACAAGATCTTCTCCGATGAGGCTCAGGCGTTTGTAGTCGTCACCGTCGACAAGAACTCTCAGACCGTTGAGATCACGATCCGTGACAGGTCGATGGTTTACAGAGCTGAGAAGACAATGCCTGAGATGAATGACGCTGTAGATAAGTGTGTCGACGTACTCGGCCGTCAGCTGAGAAAGAATAAGTCGAAGCTGGAGAAACGCCTCAGACAAGGCTCGCTCGAGGAGCTTGTCGCTCCCGAACAGGAGCCCGAGGTCGAAGAGGAGGAGTACACCATCGTCCGCACAAAGGAGATCCCCGTCAAGCCGATTTCGGTGGACGAGGCGATCCTGCAGATGAACATGGTCGGACACAAGTTCTATGTGTTCACCAATGCGGAGACAAACGAGGTCAACGTCGTCTATCTGCGTGATGACGGCAAGTACGGCCTGTTGGTTCCCACCGTCGGCGAATAATCCGCGTCATTGCAGTGCTGTGATTTTTCACAGCGGGGCATTCCTGATTGATTGAAGCATAGGGAAGAAGCACCGTTGTTCTTCCCTTCAACGAGCGGACAGCGTTTCTGCTGTCCGCTTTCGTTATGTACAACTGTTGCCTCATTGTGTCCTGCAAATTCACTGCAACGTTAATCGTAGGGGAGGGGCTTGCTCCTCCCGAGACCTATCCGATAAATGAATTGAAAACGCGGAGCAAATCAATCTTTCGTAGGACGAGCATTTCTTTTATTGATGCCATAGATAGAAGATTGACATTTATATTAAGCGGTATGTCATAAATGCCGTACCCTACAGGATTCTCCGTTGCCGAACAGCATTTTCTGTGTTATAATGGATTTGATAACAGGAGGTGATCCTATGCAGTTTGTCGCGCCCTGCCTGCTGGGGCTGGAGGGGCTTGCCGCCAACGATCTGAAATTCAAAGGAATACCCGACGTCCGTGCCGAGAACGGCAAGGTGCTGTTCTCGGGCGATGAGAGCATTCTGGTGCGCGCCAATCTCTGTTCGAGCCTGTGCGCAAGGGTGTTCATCCTGATGGCGGAGTTTGATGCGCGGGATTTTGATACCCTCTTTGAGGGCGTCAAAGCCGCAGATTGGAGCGCCTATATCGGCGAGCATGACGCGTTCCCCGTCAAGGGAAGCAGCCTGAGCTCGCAGCTCAACTCCATCCCCGCCTGCCAGAAGATCATCAAAAAGGCGGTCGTCGAAAAGCTCAGGGAGCGCTACCATACCTCGTGGTTCGAGGAGGACGGCGGCGTGCATCAGATCCAGTTCCGCATCTTCAAGGATCGCGTCAGCGTTTATCTGGACACCACGGGCGCGGCGCTGAACAAGCGCGGCTATCGTGCCCTGTCCAATGACGCACCGATGAAGGAGACCCTCGCCGCCGCGATGGTCGAGCTCGCCCGCGTGCGCAAGGATCACACCGTGGTCGATCCGTTCTGCGGCAGCGGTACGATCGTGATCGAAGCCGCCCGCAAGGCACTGAATATCATGCCGGGCATCGATCGTTCCTTCGCCTTTGAAGATTGGTCGCAGATCGACCCTACTGTCATCGAGAGAGAGCGGCAGCGTGCCCGTGACGAAGAGCGCGGTGACGCGGCGTTCATGGGCTACGGCTATGATATCGACGACGCTTCTCTGGAGCTGGCGCGCCATAACGCTCAGCTTGCACGTGTCAGTGAAAGGATCCGCTTTGAGAAACGTGATTTCCGTGATTACACCGACAGCCTTGAGCGCGTGAGCGTGATCACCAACCCGCCCTACGGCGAGCGCTTGCTCGATATCGAGCAGGCACGCGAGCTGTATCGGGTGATGGGGGAGAAGTTCACACAAAAGCCGTTCCATTCCTATACCGTCATATCTCCCGATGAGCATTTTGAGCGCATCTTCGGCAGAGCAGCCGACAAGCGCCGCAAGCTCTATAACGGCACCTTGAAGTGTCAGGTGTATCAGTATTACAAATAATTCTTATTTAGAATTATAATCCCCTCAATTTGACTTTTATCCGATAATAAGGTATAATTAGCAGATAATAGAAAGCAGTTTCACTTCGGCGGAATGATCCGTCATACAGTCTTTTTTAGGCAAAGGGCGCAGGTGCGTCGATTGCCTGAGGATTCGTATCAGGAGGCTACCATGAAGAAACGGATTCCTATTGTTTTACTGAGTATCTTGTTGGTTGTTGTGATCGCGGGCGTCGCATTCCTTGCTGTCAGAATGGCTGTCAAGAGCAAGAATGAAAATGATAATATTGAAGCGACAAACGACTCCGCTGTATCGGGCGCGCAGGTTGCCGAGACGATCTACAGCGAGCATTACAAGGTCGGTATCGTCCAGACGGGTCTGGGCAGCGCCAGCAAGGACTGCTACAGCGGCTTTATGCTCGAGCTGGATGAGCGCAATCTGCTCGGTAACATAGAGGTCACCTATGTCGTGGAGGATAACGAGGAGCTGTGCCGCACCAAGATCCAAGAGCTGCTCGACGGCGGCTGCGATCTGCTGTATACCATCGGACGTTTCGCGTCCGAGACCGCGGCTGAGCTGACCAAGGATAAGCCCGTCGTATTCGCGGCGGTCAACAGCCCCGACGTCATCGGTTTGGTGGAGAGTAATGAGGCGCCCGGCGGCAACGTCACCGGCGTGTCGAGCTACACCCCCTGCTTTGAGCAGATTGACCTGATCAAAACGCTGATGCCCAAGGCAAAGACCGTAGCGGCATTGTACAGCGGTACCGATCCCGACGCGGTCGAACAGGG
>DNIP01000016.1 GCA_003499325.1 Oscillospiraceae bacterium | reverse complement strand
CTCGCAATTCTTCTTCGGTGAGCATACGCTCTACCTTCGATTTGAAGATGATGCCGTCGAGGTGATCGAATTCGTGACACATCGCCTGTGCGAGCAGATCGTCGCCATCCAGCTCACAATAATTGCCGTTTCTGTCCTGAAAACGCGCTTTGACATGAGCGGGGCGCTTGATGATGCCGAATTCGCCGGGACAGCTCAGACAGCCCTCCTGCACCTCCTGTTCACCCTCGGATTCGATGATCTCGGGATTGATGAACTCGATCGGGCCTTCGCCGACGTCGATCACGCAGATGCGGCGCATCACGCCGACCTGCGGCGCGGCCAATCCGACGCCGCCCGAATCGGCAAGGGTCTCGACCATATCGTCGAGCAGATCCCATATTCTTTGATTGAATTTTTCAACAGGGCGGCATTTCTTCGTCAGAATCGGGTCGCCCTCTTTCACGATATTACGTAATGCCATAAAAATCACTCCTGTGATTGGATATCACGGGAGGAGCAGCAGTGGCGCTTAGCCAATCACAGACTCCGTCTGTTCTTGGAGCGCTGTTGCATGGGAGTTGTTAGCCAAATCAAAGATTTGGACAACTCCACAAGCCCCTCCCCTATAATTTCTGTGTCATTGCAATGTTCCGAAAAACCATGCAATCATAAATTCAGCGGATCCATATCCGCGTACACCGTCACATTTCCAAATTCGCGATTGGATGCAAACTGCACGAGCATACGCGCGAGCATCTCGCGAAAACGGCTGTCGTTACGGCATTTTAAGATTAATTTGAATCGGTATTTATTACTCACCTTGAATACCGCCGCCTGTGAAGGGCCTAACACCCTGAGCGGGATATCGGTGTAATCTGTCTGCAATAATGACGTCATTTGCTTGGTGAACGCAAAAGCGGCGCTTTCGGTCAGCTTTGCGTTTTCACCGACGAAACCGACCATGCAGATACTCGCGAACGGCGGGTACAGCATCGCCTTGCGGATGCCGATCTCCGCATTGTAGAACGCATCGTAATCCTGCTGAGCCGCCAGCGCGATGATCGGATTCTCGGGGGTGTAGGTCTGGATGATCGCTCTGCCCTTATCCTTACCGCGTCCCGAACGTCCGACGACCTGTGTGAGCAGTGAGAAGGTATTCTCATAACTGCGGTAATCGTCGAGATACAGCATATGATCGGCATTGAGTACGCCAACCAAGGTGACGTTGGGAAAATCCAACCCCTTTGCCACCATCTGCGTACCGACGAGAATATCATACTCGCCGTTGGCGAAGGCAGTCAGCTTCTTTTCATGGGATGACCGCGTCATCGTGGTGTCGGTATCCATCCTGAGGATCCGCGCCTGCGGGAAGATCTCAGCGATCTCGACCTCGGCACGCTGGGTGCCCGTCCCTCGAAGCCGCAAACTGTGGCTGTGACAGGTGGGACATTCCGTCCTGTACGGCACGGAATAGCCGCAGTAGTGACACATCATGCGGTTGTTGGCGCTGTGGTAGGTCAGCGAGATCGAGCAGTTGGGGCAGGTCAGCGGTTCACGGCAGGAGTTACAGGTGACATAGGAATTGTACCCGCGGCGATTCAAGAGCAGAATACTCTGCTTGCCGTTGTCGAGATTCTCCTTAATATTCTGCAAAAGAATATTAGAGAACACTCCCGTGTTGCCGACCTCGATCTCCTCGTTCATATCCGCGATCACGACGTCGGGCAGGGTCGCCGTGCCGTAACGCTTAGTCAGCACATGCTTATGATATCTGCCCGTGTTGGCATAGTAGTAGGTTTCTACGCTCGGGGTCGCAGATGAAAACAACAACAGCGCTTTATGATAAGAACAGCGGAATTTCGCCAGTTCCTTTGTATTGAAGCGGGGCTTTGACTCGGATTTATAGGTATGCTCCTGTTCCTCGTCCATGATGATCAGACCGAGGTTTTGAAACGGCGCGAATATCGCGGAGCGCGTACCGACGGCGATCTTCGCGATCCCGCGGCTGACGCGCTTATACTCGTCCAATCGCTCGCCCAGCGACAGCGCGCTGTGGAATACCGCGACCTTGTCGCCGAAATGAGCGCGGAACATCGCGATCATCTGCGGTGTCAGCGCGATCTCGGGCACCATGACGATGACGTCCTTGCCGTCGCTTGCCGCCTGTTCAATCAGCTTGAAGAACACCGAGGTCTTTCCCGAGCCTGTGATACCGTACAAGAGCGATACCTCGGGCTTGTCCGACTGATACAGTGCGCTTAGCTCGTCAAACGCCCTCTGCTGTTCCTCGGTCAAGGTGATCTCACGCTTGTCGGACACAGCGGATTGCGGCACGCGGAACACCTCGTCGTCATAATAAACGGCGATATGCTTGCGCACCAGCGTATCGGGAACGGAGGTCGTGACGCCGGTATAATAGCAGACCTCTTTGACGGAGGCGGAGCCGACGGTAGAGAGCAAATCGATGACGCTCTCCTGCTTTGCGCTGAGCTTCATCCCCTGCAAGAGGGTCTCAGCGTCGTCGCTCAGGCGGATCATCTTGATCGTTTTGTCACCGATACGGCGCAATGCCGCGTCATTTTTGCACAGGATCCCCTCTGCTTCCATCTGATCCAGTACGGAGGAATCGGCATAGCCGAGCTCCTGCAACAGATGATGCTTTTCGACTTTATTATTCTTTGAACGAATAATCGTGACGATCCTGCGGTATTCATCCGTCAGATCATAGAAGCGGTCGCCCAGATCGGCTCGAACGGAATATTCGATCGACAGACGGTAGTTGATACCCGCCGGCAGCATCGCCTTAACAGCGTCATAATAGGTGCAAAAGCAATGACTTTTGATGAAGCCGCACATTTTGCGCATTTCATCATTCAAGACAGGCTCGTCGTCCAACAGCTCGGACACCGTTTTCAGCTCGTCGGCTTCTTCTTCACCAAGTCCGAGAACGATCCCCTGACGCTTACTGTCGCCTCTGCCGAAGGGTACCGCCACACGGCATCCCGCCTGTACGGGCATCCCCTCGGGAATACGGTAGCTGAACGCGTTGTCAAAATGCAGCAAGGCGTTTTCCACCGCGACATAAGCGATCTTATCGGTCATCAGTCCTCGTCATCCTCTTCAAGGATATTGTATTTGTGATTCTTGAAATCTTCGATTGCGAGAAGAACAGGCTTTTCATCGGTGATGATGCCCTCCTCCTTGAATCCGTCGGCGATCTCTCTGGCGCGCTTTGCCACGCCGATTACCAGTGCGTAACGGCTCTCCTTGCCGCTCAGCATATCATCTAAAGACGCTCTTTTCATAATAATACTCCTTTATGTTATTTAATACACGGAGTGAGTACAACTCAAACCCTGTATTGCGGGAGGAGCAAGCCCCTCCCCTACAATTATAGGTTATTGTTTATTATCGGCGATGATGGACAGTACCTCATCCACCGCTCTGTTCAGATCGTCATTGATGACGACATAGTCGAACAGACTTTGACTTTTCAATTCTTCCTCGGCAGTTTTGAGCCGTTCGGCGATGACCTCCTCGGACTCCGTGCCTCTGCCGCGCAGTCTTAGCTGCAATTCTTCAAAGGACGGCGGCGCGATGAAGATGGTCACGCATTCGGGGCAAGCCTTCTTGATCTGCAAAAAGCCCTTGACCTCGATCTCGAGGATCACGTCGAGTCCCTCGTCCAGCATGCGGAACACAGGCTCCTTCGGCGTGCCGTATTGGTTGCCGACATACTCGGCATGCTCCAAAAATCCGTTTTCGGCGATCATCTGATTAAAACGCTCATGGCTGACAAAGTAGTATTCTCTGCCGTCCTCTTCCCCCTCGCGCGGCTTTCTCGTTGTCGCGGAAACCGACAGGCGAAGGTTGGGATTCCTCTCGAGCAGCATTTTCATGATCGTGCCCTTGCCGACGCCCGAGGCGCCGGTATAGACGATCAACAGGCCTTTATTCTTCATTCGCATCCTCCATTCTCGCGGCGATCGTCTCAGTGGTCAGCGCCGACAGAACGATATATTCGCTGTCAGTGATGATGACAGCCTTGCACTTTCTGCCGAAGGTCGCGTCGATCAGCGTGGAAGCCGCCTTGCTCATCTGCACGATACGCTTGATGGGCGCGGATTCGGGGCTGACAACGGACACGATCTTGCTGATATTCACCACGTTGCCGAAGCCGATATTCACAAATCTCATATTCTCAATCCTTATTCGATATTCTGAACCTGTTCGCGGATCTTCTCGATCTCACCCTTGATATCGACCACCTTATGCGCAAGTACAGAATCGTTCACCTTGGAGCCGATGGTGTTCGCCTCGCGGTTCATCTCCTGTACGATGAAGTCGAGCTTTCTGCCGACAGGTTCGCCGGACTCTAAGAACTGCTTCATCTGGTCAAAATGCGAGCGCAGGCGGACGGTCTCTTCATCCACCGCGACCTTATCGGCAAAGATCGCCGCCTCGGTCAAGATGCGTTGCTCATCAATGTTGGTGCTCTGCAAGACCTCGCTGAGCTTTGCGTACAGCCTGTCGCGATACTCCTGCACGGTCTGCGGAGAACGCTCCTCGATCTCGCCGACGATGCCGATGATCTTCTCGGCGCGGCCTAAGATATCCTCCTTGAGCTTCTCGCCCTCTGCCTGACGCATGGAGAGGAACCGATCCAGCGCCGCGTCAACCGCGACCTTGACGTCGGCGAACACCGCGTCTTCATCAGCAGGCGGCCTGGTGATCTGAAAAATATCATTGAAGCGGGACAGCACGGACACGGAAGTGTCATTCGTGATCCCGTATTCATCCGCCAGCGTTTTCATCGCATTGATATAGCCCGACGCGAGCGGCTTATTCAGCTCTACCTCAACGGAAGAATCGTCGTTATCGGTCACGGATACATACATATCTACCTTACCGCGGCTGATCCTCTCGCCGACATACTTCTTGAGTTTATCCTCCAAAAAGCTGTAACCGCGGCTCGTCCTGCATGAGAACTCAAAATACCGATGGTTCACGCTTTTCATCTCAACGATAATATCACGGTTCCCGACAGAAAGCTCCGCCCTGCCGAAACCGGTCATCGACATTACCATCCATATTCCCCCTTTTCTTACATACACTGTTATTTTATCATTATCCGCACAAAACTACAAGGAGTTTATTACAAAATTGTAACTATTATTTTCAATTCAGGAGAAGTGTGGTATATTAATACAGTTAAAATACTGAAAAGGAATGATAAACAATGTCAGGACATAATAAATGGAGCACGATCAAACAGAAAAAGGGTAAGAATGACGCTGCGCGCGCGAAGGTATTCACCAAGATCGGCAGAGAGCTGATGGTAGCGATCCGCGACGGCGGCAGCGCTGACCCCAACGTCAACTCCAAGCTCAGAGATTGTATCGCCAAGGCGAAGGCGGCTAACGTACCGAATGACAACATTGACCGTATCATCAAGAAGGCGCAGGGCGGCGAGACCGCCGACTATGAGGCTGTCACCTACGAGGGCTACGGTCCCTGCGGCGTTGCCGTCATCGTAGAAGCGCTGACCGACAACCGCAACCGTACCGCGGGCGAGGTCAGACATTACTTTGATAAATTCGGCGGCAACATGGGTACGCCCGGCTGCGTCGGCTTTATGTTCACCAAAAAGGGCGTGCTGATCATCGAGCGCGAGGATCTCGATAAGGATGAAGATACCGTTATGGAAGCCGCTCTGGAAGCGGGCGCCGCTGATTTTGAGGCGGACGAGGATATCTTCACCATTTACACCGAGCCCGAGGATTTCGGCGCGGTTCGTGACGATCTGCAGGCGCAGGGCTACGAATTCGCGTCCGCCGAGATCGAGCAGGTTCCCTCCACCTACACCAAGATCGACGATCCCGATACGCAGGTGCAGATGCAGAAGATGCTGGATATGTTCGAGGATAACGATGATATCCAGAACGTATGGCACAACTGGGAAGACGCGGAGTAAAGAACTGAAGACTGAAAACTGAAAAATGAATAACGGGATAATGAAAGGCTGTTCATCGTGAACAGCCTTTATTCTATATATTCAGTTGAGATTGCCACGTCGCAAGCTCCTCGCAATGACAAATCTATCTGCGATTGGGATTGCCACGTCGCGTTTCGCTCCTAGTTACGACAATTTATAGTTGTGAAAGATACTGCTCAAATTCATCCTTGGTGAACAGGCAGTTGAGCGCGGAGATCATAGCGTTGGTGCTCAGATAGGTCGGCAGACCTAAGGAGGTAAGCACCTCTTGTCTATGTACGGCGGCATTGGCACAGCCCGAGAGTCCGTAATCGAAGAAATCGGTTTTGGTGATTTCGGACTGCACAATTTTAGCTTCCGTATCCGTATAATCGGGAGGAGCAAGCCCCTCCCCTACAGAAACTATATGTGCGCCGCTGTTGCGGATGGATTCGATCAGCGCTTCACGGTCGATCCCCTCGACCCCGAGGAGTCCCTCCTTCGACGCTTCCTGCTTACGCTTTTCCTTGCCCTTCACTGTCGGGATATAGGCGTGAAGGATCTGCTCCTGCGGTACGATACCGCGCAGAAAGTTGCGGATAACAAAGCCTGCGGAATCCACATCCGTCATCACAAGGATCCCTCTGCGCCGGGCGACGGCGCGGATCAACTGCTGCTTTTCCTTATCCTTGAACACCCGAAAACCGCCCGTCTCGATCATCGGGCTGTCGATCAGCTCACTGAGGCGGATCCTGTCGTAGCGTCCTTCGACGATCACGGTTTCTTTCAGTTTAATTCGATTCATGGGTTTCTCGCTTTCGCTCAATCAATTCATGCAATCCCTCAGTCACCTCTGGTGACAGCTCCCTTTACCAAAGGGAGCCTAATTATTCATCGGAGTGATCCTCCGCGATCAGCACCAGCTTGCATACCAGCCGTTCGATCTCCATGCGTTCGTCGACCGTCTCGGTCACCATGCGCGTCTGCACCCGGAGCAGCTCGTCGATACTGCGCCTGAGGGAGTTTGTCGTGACGCGGCGAATCTGTCTGCCGAGCTTATCCAGCACCCATGCGCGTTTGTTGTAGCCGAAATCCTGTGCGACGACAGCATTGGGCTTGCCCGCCTCGCTGCCGACCCGCGCGCGGTACGCGTCGAGGTACGCGCCCGACAGCACCGTACCGATATACACGCCGCTGACCTGCTGATAAAACAGCGCGTCAATCGCCGACAGCGCCTTGTCGATCTTGCCCTCGACGATTAATCCGAAGAGATCATACACACTCGCCTCGGCAGTTTTCGACACCAACAGCTCGATCATCTCGGGTGTGATCTCGCCGCCGTCGGCATAGGCGGTCAGCTTCTTCATCTCCGCGTTCAGGCGGTTCAGATCCTCGCCCGCGTATTGAATCAGCGCATGAGCGGTCAGCTCGCTCATGGAGCATCCGCCTGCCTTTGCCCATTTGCACAAATCACGCTCGAGCATCAGCCCCGTGCGGTGGACGAGCTCGATACAAACGCCGTTCTTGTCAATATGGTTCATCACCTGCTTGAACTGCTTTTTCGCCGTTTTGGAGGTAATCTCCAAGGTCGGCATAGCAATGATGATGACCGTCTGACCCGACGCGTTCTTGATGATCGTCATCAGCGCGTCAAAATCACTTTTTGTGAGCTTATCGATATCCATGTCGTTGATGCGCAGGATATTCCACTCACTCATAAACGGGATCATATCGGCACAGACGGCAATATCACCGAGATCAGCGTTATTGTCAAACACATGATAATTGAATTCGTTGAGATCGCCGCCGGATATTTTGTTTTCGATCAGCTGTGCACAGCGCTTGACGAGCATCTTTTCTTCACCAAAGCAAAGATACAGATTACTGATCTGTCCGCTGTTCAGTTGCTTTTTCAATTGGCTTTCATTTACCATAATCTACCTCAACCGATAACGCAAATCGCCTTGATCGGTACAATATACATGTTGATAGCTGTCCTTGAGCGCGTTTGCGGTGAGCGGCGCCAGCGCGCTGTTTTCGCTGATGATCAGATCATGACACCGCAGCTGCTCCATGCCCTTGACTGCGTGGGATAAGAGGATCACATCCGCTGTGCGCATATCAGGCGGAATGTCATCGATCGCAGAACCCGCGGGAACGATCAGGATATGCCGATCACCCGCATTGATATACGGCACGGCGGTGTGGTTGACAACAGCTACATGTATCGATATTTCGTCATCCACCGCAAAGGTGCTGTCATGATCAAAAGAGACCGTATGATCAGCGCCGGTGTATTCCTGCTTCTTATCATACAGCAAAAGTGTGGAAATTGCAAATTCATCATCGCGATACAATTCAAGAAGCTTTCTATCACTCTCTTTACAGCATAGCGCGACCTCGGCAGAGCCGTAGCGATAGGATAATTGCTCCCATATCCCATACAGCTCCTTGGTGCCGGCGTCCATCTGCAAGAGATAGAGCTTGCCGCCCTTGTTGATCCCCGCGCAGATACCGTTACCGCAGGAATAGACCTCGAGCGTGAATACATTCATCTGCAAGAATTGATGCGTCAATATGCCGCCGAGCAGGATGATCGCCGAGCATAACGCCGCGTATTTCAAATACCGATACCGATTGCGGTACAGAAGCACAATCACACCGAGGATGACCGTGACCGCCGTCCAACCATAGACAAACACCTCGCTGATCCGATAATAGGCAAACGGAAGGGACGCGACGCCATCCACCAGCCACAGCACCAATTTGCACAGCCACATCAAGGGATAAGCGAACAAAATGGCAATATAGCGTAAAATCCCTAACGGATACAGAACACAAACCGTCAACGACAGGACAAGGATCAAATAGATCTCCGCATACAATAGAACGGCGGACAACAACGTCACTAACGAGAATTCATGAAAAACGAATACCGTTATCGGAAACACCAAAATATTGGCGGCAATACTGACCGCGAGGAGTGCCGCTACGCTGTTCCACAGCTTCATCAGCAGAATTCGGAACGAAAAAGGAGGCTCAGCATCATTCTTCAAAGGCAAGCCATCGGCTTTTCTCTCTTTTATTCGATTCAAGCAGTCCGCAAGACGGAATTGCGGATTATAGCCTGTCTTTGTTCTCAGACACAGCTTAGCTAATATCGGGTTCGCCCACAGCAAGATTCCCATTGTCGCGTAGAATGAGAGGACCAGTCCGACGTCACCCGCCCCATACGGCGATACGATAAACGGCATGATGATTCCCGAGAGTCCCAAATGATTCAGCGGATACGGCTGCCGTCGGATCGTCATGCCGAATACAGTGAACGTCATCATGATCCCTGCACGCAGTACGGAGGACTGGAAGCCTGTCACCGCCGCGTACAGCACGATAAACGCCATAATCAACACAAGTCGTAACCAACGGTTGAGGCGCTTCATCAAGCGGAACAACAGCAGAATCACCACCGCAAAGTGCATGCCCGATACAACGATGAAGTAGGACGCGCCCGCATAGCGAAAATGATCTTTTGTTTCATGGCTCAGCGCGTACTTATCGCCGATCAACACCGCTCTGCACAAAGCGGCACAATCGGGCGGCAAGAGCGTATCCAGCGACTTGCGCATAAATCGCCGCAGCTGTATCGCCCGATAATAGAGCGAGTGCTTTTCGGGGGAAGTTGTATCAACAACGATCTCATTATCATCCGACACCAGATAATACCCCTTGGCACGATAATATTGATTATCCGTCTCCTGCAATTCGGAGGAAAAGGTCAGGATGTCATCGGGCTTCGCGTCAATTTCGTTCGGCGTTTTGAGCAACAGCTTAAGGCTGACGCTCTTCCCGTCGATCTCTTGCGTTTTCAGTCGATAATAATGCTTGGAGTACGACTGATATGGTTCCTCTGTTATGACCGCTTTCACAGTATGTCGCTCATTACCGTAACGATTGACAACGGGCTGAACCGCCAAATATCCATAGCCGATATGTACGCTACAGGCGATCAGCGCCGCCAGCGCCATCAACGGTATATCAATTGTCTTTCTTGTTTTCCTGATGATAACAAGGATGATCGTCAATACAGCGGCGATACCGCCGATCACATACACTGCGATTTCAGGCAGATAAAAAGCGGCTGCCAGCACAGAAAAGTAGGTAATGCCCATCTGTGCCAACAACCGTTTCATACTCTTACCTCTATCGGAAAATGTGGGTTAATAATCCTTGCTTACTTCGGGAATACAGGCAGCTTTTCGAGGAAGATGATATCGTCGCGATCAGCCGCGTCGCCCTCTGCCAGAACAGCCGCTTTGCCGACGATCTCACCGCCCGCCTTATTGACCAGCGCCTCAAGCGCCTTCAGGCTCTCGCCTGTAGAGATCACGTCATCCACGATCAGCACGCGCTTGCCCTTCATATGCTCTGCGTCATCGCTGCCCAGATACAGCGTCTGACGGCTCAGTGTGGTAATCGACTGGACATTCACGCTGATGGGATCGGGCATATACACCTTGACGCCCTTACGCGCGATAATGTACTTGCCGCAGCCCTGACGCGCCATCTCATAACAAAGCGGAATTCCCTTTGCCTCGGCTGAGATGCACACATCGTGCGCGGGAACGATCTTCAAAAGCTCCGCGGCGGATTTCTCGGTGACCTCAACATCGCCGAACATAATGAATGCGGCGATATCCAGATGCTCGTCAACCTCGCACAGCGGCAGCTCACGCTCACAGCCGGCGATCGTCATTTTATACGTTTTAGCCATAATGGTCCCTTCCTTATCTTATTGAATAGCCTTCATGCCATATCGACCCTGAGCTTCTTACCGCCCAAGAGATGGAAATGGATGTGCATGACGGTTTGTCCGCCGTCCTCACCGCAGTTGTTGACGATACGGTAGCCGTTCTCGAGTCCCAGCTCCTTGGCGACCTTGGGAATCTTGGAGAAGATATGACCCACGATATCGCAGTTCTCCTCGTTGATCGCGTTCGCGCAGCAGTAATGCTCCTTAGGGATAAAGAGCACATGCACGGGCGCCATCGGATTCAGGTCATGGATGGCGATGATCTTGTCATCCTCATACACTTTGTTCGACGGGATCTCACCCGCCGCGATTTTGCAAAAAATACAGTCAGACATCTTTGCCTCCTACTTTATACAGCGGATAGTGAAACTCCGCCAAAATTCCAATACTATTCTATTACGTTGTCGATCAATCGTCAAGGTCAAGATCGCAGGATTTGATCGTATTCTTCAAGGTTTCGGCAGATTCCCGCAGCTTTTTGAGTTCATCATCATTCAGCGCGAAGGGGATCTCGCTCTCGATGCCTTCCTTGCCTACGATCACGGGGATCGACAGCGCGACGTCGTTCAAGCCAAAGCGACCGTGCTGGATGGATGATACGGGCAGAATGCTCTTTTCGTCACGGATGATCGCCTCGCAGATACGCTTGGCGGACATCGCGATACCGTAGTAGGTCGCGCGCTTTTTACTGATGATATCATAAGCGGCGTTCTTGACCTCCTCGGAGATATTCTCCTTAGCAAGCTCATGGTCATGATAAAATCCCCGCATTTCGCAGAAGCGGCTGATCTCAACGCCCGACACATTGGCGCTGCTCCAAGCGGCAAACTCACTGTCGCCGTGCTCCCCGATGATGAACGCGTGGATCGAACGAGGATCAACGCCCAGATGCTCACTGAGATTGAAGCGCAGTCGAGCGGAATCCAGTACCGTACCCGAACCGAACACGCGGCTATCGGGCAGACCCGAAAGCTGCTTGGCGACATAGGTCAGTACATCAACGGGATTCGCCACGATCAGCAGGATGCCCTTGAAATTGCGCTTAGATATCTCGGGGATGATCGACTTGAAGATAGCGACATTCTTTTTGATCAGGTCAAGACGGGTCTCGCCGGGCTTTTGCGCCGCGCCCGCGGTGACGATGATGATGGCGCTGTCGGCGATATCGTCATAATCGCCCGCATGGATATCACAAGGCTTTGAGAACGGTACGCCGTGAGAGATATCCAGCGCCTCGCCCTCCGCCTTCTGCCTGTCGGCGTCGAGCATCACGATCTCAGAGAACATTCCGCTCTGCATCAGCGCGAACGCGGTCGAGGAACCGACAAAGCCGCAGCCGATGATCGCCACTTTTCTTGAATTGACAGTCATAAGATACAACTCCTTTATCGAAAACGGATCAGATCCGTCTCTTACTTCGTTATTATCATAACATAATCTCATAAAAATTCAACAGCCAAATAGGAAGAATCTTCCATTTATTTTCTATAAACGAATGATACTGAGAATAATTTTAAAATTATCGCTTTAAATCTTTAAATCTTCTTGACTTTAAATCGTTGAAGTGTTAAAATAGGTTCGTTGCAAATTTTCAGAACTGTGAAGGTAATCTATGATAATCGATTTTCATACCCATGTCTTTCCCGAAAAGATCGCCGCGCGCACCCTACAGGCGCTGCAAAGTCCGCCCGACGTCGTCCCCCATATCGACGGGACGATCAGCGGGATCCTTGACAGCATGAAGGAATCGGGGATCGACAAAAGCGTAATCCTGCCCGTCAACACCCGACCGGGTCAGTTTGATACGATCACAAAATTTGCCAAGCACATCAACGATACCTACAAAAGCCTCATTTCCTTCGGCGGTATCCACCCCGATGACGAGGGGATCGAGGATAAACTGCGATATTTAAAGGATAACGGATTTAAAGGAATCAAGCTCCATCCCGATTATACCGGTACTTTCATCGATGACGAGCGTTACATCCGCATCATCGCCGAGGCAAAACGGCTCGGACTGCTCGTGATGACCCACTCGGGCAAGGATCCCAAGTATGATATCATCCATTGTCCGCCCGAGAAGGGCGCTGTGATGCTCGACCGTATCGAGGAGCTTGTCCCCGATACCAAGCCCAACATGATCTTCGCCCATCTGGGCGGCAATTATCAGCTTGAGGACGTGGAACGATATCTCGTCGGCAGACAATGCTATATCGATATCAGCTGTTCCTTTAGCGATCTGTGGCATTACAGCACCGCAACCGACGAGGATATCATCCGCGTGATCCGCCATCACGGCGCGGATAAAATGCTTTTCGCGACCGACAGTCCGTGGAACGATCAAAAGGCAACGGTGGAGCGTTTCAAGCATCTGAACGGCTTAACCGATACCGAGAAGGAACTGATCCTCGGCAAAAACGCGGAACGATTACTGCATCAATAATATGTCATTTTCTCAAAATGACCAAGAATATAAGGAGAGAAAACAGAAATGGATATGTTTATCAAAATCGCTTTCTTAGTCATCTTCTTCGCCGTGATGATCGGCGTGGGCATCTACTGCAGAAAGCAAAGCACAGACGTTAACGGCTTTGTACTGGGCAACCGCTCCGTCGGCCCGTGGCTGACCGCGTTCGCGTTCGGTACCTCGTATTTCTCGGCGGTCATCTTCGTCGGCTACGCGGGACAGTTCGGCTGGAAGTTCGGTATGGCGTCCACATGGATCGGTTTAGGCAACGCCTTCATCGGCTCTCTGCTCGCGTGGAATGTGCTCGGCAGACGCACCCGCGTCATGACACAGCACCTCGACACCGCCACCATGCCCGACTTCTTTATGAAGCGTTACGATTCCAAGGCGCTCAAGATCGCCGCGGCAGTCATCATCTTCATCTTCCTGATCCCCTATACCGCGTCGCTGTACAACGGTCTTTCCCGACTGTTCAAGATGGCGTTCGGTATCCCCTATGAATACTGCGTTATCGCGATGGCGGTTCTGACAGGCATCTATGTCGTTGTCGGCGGCTACATGGCGACCGCGATCAACGACTTTATCCAAGGCATCATCATGATCTTCGGTATCGTCGCCGTCATCTGGGCGGTGCTCAGGATCAACGGCGGCTTAGGCTCCACCATCACCCTGCTCTCGCAGATCCAGGCAGAGGGCACCGAGATGAAGGGCGCTTTCACCTCCTTCCTCGGGCCGGATATCTTCGGCTTGATCGGCGTTGTCATCCTGACGTCGTTAGGCACATGGGGTCTGCCCCAGATGGTGCAGAAGTTCTACGCCATCAAATCCGAGAAAAGCATCAGCACCGGCACCATCGTCTCGACCGTATTCGCGATCATTGTCGCGGGCGGTTGCTACTTCCTCGGCGGCTTTGGCAGACTGTTCGGTGAAGCGGGCGCTGACGGCAAGCCCGTAGGCGGCTTTGACTCCGTCGTACCCACCATGCTCGAGAACCTGTCCCCCATCCTGATCGGCGTCGTTGTCATCCTCGTGCTCTCCGCTTCCATGAGCACCCTGTCGAGCTTGGTGTTGACCTCCAGCTCGGTGCTGACCATCGACTTCATCGAGCCGGTATTCTTCAAGAATAAGGAGCTCGTCGAAAAGAAAAAGGTCAGCATCATGCGTATCTTCATCGTATTCTTCATCGCGATCTCTGCGATCATCGCTATTATCCAGGCAAAATCCCCTGTCATGTTCATCTCACAGATGATGGGCGTTTCCTGGGG
>DNIP01000124.1 GCA_003499325.1 Oscillospiraceae bacterium | reverse complement strand
GGTTTTTATTAAGGATTAGTATTAATTCTACTTCTCCTTCGGTTTGCTGACCAGACCTGCCACCAGCGACAGCACCACCGCAGCGCCGATGCCTGCCGCCGCTGCGGACAATGCGCCTGTCAAAATGCCGATCGCGCCGTCCTTGTCCACCGCGTCGCGCACACCCTGCGCCATCAGGTGCCCAAAGCCCGACAGCGGCACCGTCGCGCCCGCGCCCGCGAGCTGAGCGAGCGGCTCATACAGCCCGACCGCCGACAGCACAACGCCCGCTACCACAAACCCTGTCAGGATCCTTGCGGGGGTCAGAGAGGTGCGGTCGATCAGCACCTGTCCGATCAGACACAAGGCTCCGCCTACCAAAAAAGCCCATAAATACTGCATTTTCACGATCTCCTTTTTTATATTCTTCGAAAACAAGTTATTTATTTAACAATCTTTTTATATTGAAAAACTGCTATATTAATGTTATTATATATAAATGGCGTTGTTTAATACGTTAAAATAGTAAATTTCTTCTATATATGAAGGAGGTATCTTTTTGGCTGAACTTAGTTTTCCTAAGCGACCCTACCGCACCAAGGGCGGCGTGCATGCGCCGCACAACAAGAACACAGCGCACAAAGAGAGTGTGACGCTGCCGGTGCCGAGCATGGTCGCTCTGCCGATGACGCAGCATATCGGCGCGCCGTGTAAGCCGCTGGTCAAGGTCGGCGATATTGTGGACGTCGGTCAGCTGATCGCGGCAAGCGACGCCTTTGTCAGCGCTCCGATCCACGCCAGTGTCTCCGGCAAGGTCAAAAAAATCGATAAAATCACCATGCCCGACGGCAGTAAGGTGGATGCGATCTTCATCGAGAGCGACGGCGAACAGCGCCTTTCTCCCGACATCAAGCCGCCCAAGGTCGATACCCTGTCCGATCTGATCACCGCAGTTCGCAACAGCGGTCTGGTGGGTCTCGGCGGCGCGGGCTTCCCGACGTCCGTCAAGCTCAATATCCCCTCGGATAAGAACGTTGACACCCTGATCATCAACGTCGCCGAATGCGAGCCCTACATCACCTCCGACCACCGCGAGATCCTCGAGGATTCGTGGGACGTGATCTCGGGCATCATCACGGTCAAGGAATTTTTGGACATCCACCGCGTGATCATCGGTATCGAGAACAACAAGCCCGACGCGATCAAGGCGCTGCGCGAGATCGCCGACAGCTCTGTTGATCCCAACAATGAGATCCGCGTTCTGCCGATCAAGGCAACCTATCCGCAGGGCGCTGAGAAGATCCTGATCAAGGCGTGCACGGGACGCGAGGTGCCCGTAGGCGGTCTGCCCAGTGACGCGGGATGTCTGGTGATGAACGTCGGCTCCATCGCCTTCATCGCCCGCTATCTCAAAACGGGTATCCCGCTGATCTCGCGCCGACTGACGGTCGACGGCGGCTGTATCGAAAACCCCGTCAACGTTATCGCGCCCATCGGCACCCCGATCAAGGACGTCATCGACTTTGTCGGCGGCTACAAGGAACCGCCCTACAAGCTGATCATGGGCGGCCCCATGATGGGTATTGCCCTGCCGAACGATGATCTGTACATTCTCAAGCAAAATAACGCGATTCTGGCGTTATCCGAAAAAGAAGCGAAATACAGCGAGCCCACGGCATGTATCCGCTGCGGCAGGTGTCTGGACGCGTGCCCGATGCGCTTACAGCCCTTAGAGCTTGCGAACGCGGCAAACCGCGGCGACATCGACGGGCTGAAATTCTACAACATCATGAACTGCATGGAATGCGGCTGCTGTTCCTTTGCCTGCCCCGCCAAGCGCCATCTGGTGCAGAATATCCGCGTCGGCAAGGCGTTGATCCAAAAGGCAAAGCGTGAAGAGATCGCCGCAAAAGATAAAGGAGGTAAGAAATAATGGATACGAAATTACATGTTTCCGCCTCCCCGCATTTTAAGGGCAGCAGCACCACGAGCCGCATCATGCTCGACGTCATCATCGCGCTGATTCCCGCGTCGATCATGGCATGCGTGATCTTCGGCATGCGCTCCATGGTGCTGATCGCGATCTGCATCGCAACCTGCGTTCTGCTCGAGTTCCTCTCGCGCAAGATCATGAAGCGCGACACCACCATCGGCGATTTATCTGCCGTGGTTACGGGTCTTTTACTTGCATTGAACTTACCTGTTGATATCAACCCGCTGATCGCCATGTTCGGCTGTCTGATCGCGATCGTCGTGGTCAAGCAGATGTTCGGCGGCATCGGCATGAACTTTGTCAATCCCGCCTTGGCGGCGCGTATCGTCCTGTTGGTATCCTTCCCCGGGCCGATGATGCACTGGGTCACCGCGGCGGGCGCTCCCAAGGCTGCCGCGATCGACGCGACCACCTCCGCGACCCCTCTCGCGGCTGAGCCGGGCGTTTACTCCTATGTCGATCTCCTGCTGGGGCGCTGCGGCGGCTCCATCGGCGAGGTCTGCGCCGTGGCACTGATTTTGGGCGGCGTTTATCTTGTCATCCGCAAGGTCATCTCCCCCATCATTCCCTGCGTCTATCTCGGAACAGCGGCTGTGATGAGCCTGATCGTCGGGCTCGATCCGCTGTATCAGCTGCTCTCCGGCGGACTGATGATCGGCGCGATCTTCATGGCGACCGACTACGTCACCTCCCCCGTCACCAAGTGGGGCAAGGTGATCTACGCGATTGGCTGCGGCATCCTCACGATCCTGCTCAGGGCATATTCGAATATGCCCGAGGGCGTATCCTTCTCGATCCTGCTGATGAATATACTGGTACCGCTGATCGAGCGCGCTACCGTTCCCCGCACACTGGGCTATATCAAAAAGAAGAAGGGGGAACAGAAATGAGAATCAAATTGACTCCCAAGGCGATTTTGATCCCGACGCTCTCCCTGTTTTTGATCTGTCTGGTTGTCACAGCGGCTTTGGCGCTGACCAACAACGTCACCGCCGAGCAGATCGCCGCCAACAACCAGCAGAGCAAGGAAGAAAGCATGCAGACCGTCTGTCCCGAGGCAAAGACCTTTGAAGAGGTCATCCCCGACGTAATGTACAAGGGAGTGGATGACTGCGGCAAGACGGTGGGCTACGCGATCTCCACCGCCACCCAAGGCTACGGCGGACAGGTCAAGGTCATGACCGGCATTGCCGACGGTTCTATCATCGCCGTAGACGTATTCTATAACAACGACGAGACCCCGGGTCTCGGCAAGAACACCTCGGATAAATCCTTCCGCGACCAGTACAACGGTCTGAGCGTCAACGAGGATATCGCCGTCAGCAAGGACAGCGCCTCCGGCAACGCACAGACGGTCGACGCGGTCACCTCCGCGACCATCAGCTCTCGTGCCGTGACCAAGGCGGTCAACGACGCGTGTCAGCTGTATAAAGAAAACGTAAAGGGGGCAGAGTAATGGAAAAACGCAGTTACCTGAAAGAATTGACCAAGGGTATCATCAAAGAGAATCCCGTTCTCTGTCTGGTGCTGGGCACCTGCCCCACCCTCGCTGTTACCACCTCCGCGTTCAACGCGATCGGCATGGGCGTTGCCGCTACGGCAGTTTTGATCTGCTCCAACGCGGTCATCTCCCTGCTGCGCAAGTTCATCCCCGACAAGGTGCGTATCCCCGCCTATATCACCATCATCGCGGGCTTTGTCACCGTGGTGCAGATGCTCGTCAAGGCGTTTGCTCCCGCGATCAACAACTCGCTGGGCATCTATCTGCCGCTGATCGTCGTTAACTGCATCATCTTAGGCAGAGCCGAAATGTTCGCCGGCAAAAACCCCGTCCTCCCCTCCATCCTCGACGGACTGGGCATGGGCATCGGCTTTACGGCGGCGCTCTTGTGCATGGGTATCATCCGTGAGTTCTTCGGCTCCGGCTCTCTGTTCGGTATGCCAATCATGCCGGTACAGATTTTGATCTTCATCCTGCCCCCGGGCGGCTTCTTCGTGTTCGGCATCCTGATCATGCTGGCGAACAAGCTCAATTCCCGCGCCGGCAAAAAGGTCAAGACCTCGCCCTGCGACGGCTGTCCGATGTCCGAGAACTGCGCCGAGAAATCCTGTGAAAAAACCGCAAAGGAGGCGACTGCAAATGCTGATTAAATCACTCGTCGCCGTATTCCTCGCGGCGATCCTCACCGAGAACTATGTTCTGTCCAAGTTCCTCGGCATCTGTCCCTTCTTGGGCGTTTCCAAAAAGCTCAACACCGCGGTGGGTATGTCCGTCGCCGTCACCTTCGTCATGGTGCTCGCGACCGCCGTCACCTTCCCGATCTATATGTATCTGCTCGTGCCGATGGGGCTCGATTATCTGCAAACCGTGCTGTTCATTCTGATCATCGCGGGTCTGGTACAGCTCGTCGAGATCATCCTCAGAAAGTATATCCCCTCGCTGTATAACTCGCTGGGCATCTATCTGCCGCTGATCACCACCAACTGCGCCGTGCTTGGCGTGACCATGCTGGTGATCCAGAAGGTCGATTCCACCTCCGCGTATACCTACACCTACGGTCACGCACTGGTCAACGCGTTCGGCGCGGGTATCGGCTTCCTCGTCGCGATGGTCATGTTCGCAGGCGTTCGCGGACGGCTCGAGAGCGCAGATATCCCCAAATCGCTCAAGGGTCTGCCGATCACGCTGGTTGCCGCCGCGCTGGTATCCCTATCCTTCCTCGGGTTCGCGGGCTTTGTCGATAAGCTCATCCCGCTGGCATAAGGAGGAACACGATGAACAGTATCTTATTAGCGGTCGGCATCGTAGCCGGCATCGGACTATTGATCGGTTTGATTCTTTCCATCGCCTCCATCATCATGGCAGTACCCAAGGATGAAAAGGCTGAAAAAATCCTAGAAGCACTCCCCGGCGCAAACTGCGGCGCTTGCGGCTTTTCCGGCTGTTCGGGCTATGCCGAAGCGCTCGCCAAGGGCAAAGCGGAGCCCGGACTCTGTGCTCCCGGCGGACTCGCCTGCACCAAGGCGGTGTCCGAGATCCTCGGCGTCGAGACCGGCAGCGTCGAGCCCAAGGTCGCTGTCGTCAAGTGCATGGGTTCGCTCGAGCACACCACCTACAAGGCGGAGTACAGCGGCATCATGAGCTGTGCCGCCGCGATGAAGATCGGCGGCGGTCTGACCGCCTGCTCTTACGGCTGTATGGGTCTGGGCGACTGTGAGGCCGCCTGTCCCTATGACGCGATCCATGTCAACAACGGCGTCGCCTACGTGGACGGCAGCAAGTGCCGCGCCTGCACCCTGTGCGTCAAGGCGTGCCCCAGAGGGATCATTGAGATCGTGCCCCAAAAGGATATGGCGCTGGTGCGCTGCTCCAACCACGATAAGGGCGGCGTGACCCGCAAGCTGTGCGACATCGGCTGTATCGGCTGTAAAAAGTGCGAAAAGGCGTGTGAGCAGGGCGCGGTGAAGGTCACCGACTTCTGCGCCTTTGTCACCCCCGAGCTGTGCACCAACTGCGGCGCGTGCGTAGAAGCCTGCCCCCAGCACTGCATCACCTTCTTCAAGGCTTAAAACAAAATTGTCTTTGCGAAGCTCCATAGCCTCCCTTTCCTAAGGTGAGATTCTGTCCAAAACTTGTTTTGGATTACAGAATCCATACACCGGAGAGGTGGCACGAAGTGTCGGAGGGTTGCTGAAAACTAAACCTATCCTAAGGTAAAATGATACCCCCGAGGCTTGTTCCTCGGGGGTATCTTGTCAGTTATTGATCTTTGGATTGTTGGTGCGTTCAAGAATATAGTCAACGCTTACGTCGTAGTAATCGGCAAGCTTGATCAATATCGCGGTCGGTATATCGTTTTCTCCGGTTTCATATTTTGAGTAGCCTGTTTGTGACATACCCAATACCTTGGCGATCTTGGTCTGGTTCATATCTCTGTCTTCTCTCAGATTGCGTATTCTTTGATACATCGGAACACCTCCGCAAAAAGTATATGCTAACCTGAAACAGATTATTGACTTTTAACCTAAAATAGGTTAAAATATTATTACACAGGAAGACTGTGCTATATATTAAATATGTTAGAGAATCAGGAGGAAATAACATGAAAAGAATCATGAAAATCACGCTTTCCGCACTGCTCATAACAGCGCTGATGATCTCCCTTTTGACGTTCAGCGCGGGCGCGGCATTGCCGCCCGCTCTTGTCGGCGACGTAAATTATGATGACAGCGTCAATATTCTCGATGTCACACTGATCCAGCGATATCTGATCGACAGTGCTGTTTTCTATGATAACCAAAAACCGGTTGCGGATTTTGACAGGGATGGAGAGATCTCCGTGATCGACGCCACGTGGATCCAACGCAAGGAAGTGGGCATGACGATTCCCGAGGGCTACGGGGGAATATTGAATCAGGATATTTTTGTGACGAGCTTCTACGCCGATCATGAATCAGGCAAAGCCGCGGCAGGTATTCCCGTGACCTTTACCGCTCGGGCGAACTGCGGTGAAGAAGGCTGTACCTATGCATTCTATATCGACGGCAAAATGGTACAGGAGCGCTCACAGGACAACACCCTCACCTACACCTTCCCCGAGAGCGGAGATTATTACGTTGAGGTAAAAGCCTTTAACAAAGACGGCTTCTGCAATCCGGATCCTTACGGTATATTCCATGTCGTGGACAGCTATCCGTATGACGAGCTCGGACTGCTATCCGTCAATTGGATCGATTACGCATACCGTCCTGATCCGATATTGGAAGTGCGCGCGACAGGCGGTACAGCTCCGTACACCTACAGCTATACGATCCTCGACCTTGACTGCGGAGAATCCTATTCAAAAGAATACTATGAAAAATTAGGCTGGCAGATGCTCTATGATAAGGACGAAAAACCCTATCTGTATCGTGATTTTTCCGAGAACAGTTCCCTGACGATCCCCGTGTTCGAACTTGGCTTCAATTACACGCGCAGACTCGTCGTACAGGCAAAGGATGCTGACGGCAACCTGACCGAAGCAAAAACCGTCATCATCGAAGATCAGCTGATAATGGGATAAAATTACATATGACGATGATACCCCCGAGGAAACTCGGGGGTAATTTTCATGGATCGCTCAGCGATTCATCCCATGCACGCCGTGCAAATCATGGCGCGACACGCGTGTCAGCCAATTCATTGATTTTTTGACAGCAGAGCTGTCATGAATTGCGCCGTCGGCACATGATTTGAGTCGCTTTGCGATTCATGGAGAAAAAAGACGCACGGGGCACGCGTGCCCTCTTGACAAAATACACTCATAATGCGATAATGTATAGGTTAGAGTGTAATAAATCGGTGGAACAAATAACCTTTCAACCCTCCGACCTCGCCTTGCGGCGAGTCCACCTCCCTTAGGAAAGGGAGGCTCATATGGTTTCAAAATCAATTCACACAGAGAGGATGGCTGTTATGGCAGAACTCAACAAGTCCTATGACCCCAGACAGGTCGAGGACAGGATATATCAAAACTGGCTTAGTCACAACTACTTCCACGCCGAGGTCAATCCCGACAAAAAGCCCTATTGCATCGTGATGCCGCCACCCAACATCACGGGTCAGCTGCATATCGGTCACGCGCTGGACAACACCCTGCAGGATATCCTGATCCGCTGGCGCAGGATGCAGGGCTATGAGGCGCTCTGGCTGCCCGGCACCGACCACGCGTCCATCGCTACCGAGGCGAAGATCGTGGAGGCGATGCGCAAGGAAGGTATCAGCAAGGAGGATCTCGGCAGAGAGAAATTCCTTGAGCGCGCATGGGATTGGAAGCGCGAATACGGCGGCAGGATCACCAAGCAGTTCTGGAAATTAGGCGTCAGCTGCGATTGGCAGCGCGAACGCTTCACCATGGACGAGGGCTGCTCCGAGGCGGTCAAAGAGGTATTCGTCAATTACTATCACAAGGGGCTCATCTATCGCGGCAACCGCATGGTCAACTGGTGTCCACGGTGTGGAACTTCTATCTCGGATGCCGAGGTCGAATATGAATCCCAGAACGGCAACTTCTGGCATATCCTCTACCCCGTCAAGGAGACGGGCGAGATGCTGGAGATTGCGACCACCCGTCCCGAGACGATGCTGGGCGATACCGCCGTGGCGATCAACGTCGCCGACGAGCGCTACAAGCATCTGCACGGCTGTCACGCGATCCTGCCCCTGATCAATAAGGAGATCCCGATCGTGTGCGACGAGCACGCGGATATGGAGAAGGGTACCGGTGTGGTCAAGATCACCCCCGCCCACGACCCCAACGACTTTGAGGTCGGCTTACGCCATGCTCTGCCGATTGTGCGCTGCTTCACCTATGACGGTCACATGACCGGCGCCGAGGATGTGGCGGCTTATGAGGAGCTCAAGGCATCCGGCAAGCTCAGCGAGAATGAGCCCGAGGTGCTCGACTGCGGCAAATATGCCGGCATGACCACTATGGAAGCGAGAAAGGCGATCGTCGCCGACCTGACCGAGCTGGGTCTCCTCAAAGAGATCGAGCCGCTCTCTCACGACGTCGGCACCTGCTACCGCTGCCATACCACCATCGAGCCGATGGTCAGTAAGCAGTGGTTCGTCAAGATGGCGCCGCTCGCCAAGCCCGCTATCGACGCCGTCAAGAACGGCGATACACAGTTCATCCCCAAGCGCAGTGAGAAGATCTACTTCCACTGGCTGGAAAATATCCGCGACTGGTGCATTTCGCGTCAGCTGTGGTGGGGTCACCGCATCCCCGCCTACTACTGCGACGACTGCGGCGAGATGGTCGTCAGCAAGGACGCCGTCACCACCTGCCCCAAGTGCGGCTCCACCCACATGAAGCAGGATGAGGACACCCTCGACACCTGGTTCAGCTCGGCATTATGGCCGTTCTCGACCCTCGGCTGGCCGAAAGAGACCGAGGAGCTCAAATACTTCTACCCGACCGATACGCTGGTCACGGGCTATGACATTATCTTCTTCTGGGTCGTCCGCATGATGTTCTCGGGTCTGGAGAACAGGGGCGACGTGCCGTTCCGCACGGTATTCATCCACGGTCTGATCCGTGATGAGCAGGGTCGCAAGATGAGTAAGTCGCTGGGCAACGGCGTTGACCCGATCGAGGTCATCGATAAGTACGGCGCCGACGCGCTGCGCTTCTTCCTCGCGACGGGCAACTCCCCCGGCAACGATATGCGCTACAGTGAGACCCGCGTCGAGAGCTGCCGCAACTTTGCGAACAAGCTGTATAACGCGAGCCGCTTTGTGCTGATGAACATCGAAGGGCACGAGGTACCGCTCGAGCTGCCGAAGGAGCTCAAGCTCGAGGATAAGTGGATTCTCTCCACCCTCAACACACTTTGCAAGGATATGACCGAGAACCTCGAGAAATTCGAGCTCGGCATCGCGGTACAAAAGCTCTATGACTTCATCTGGGATTGCTTCTGCGACTGGTACATCGAGCTCAAAAAGACCGATCTTTACTCCGATGATGAGACCGCCGCGCAGAACGCGCGTCAGGTGCTGGTCTATGTGCTCGATAAGATCCTGAAGCTGCTGCATCCGTTCATGCCGTTTATCACCGAGGAGATCTGGCAGAACATCCCCCACGAGGGCGAGACCATCATGCGCGAAAAATATCCCGAGTATACCGAGGCGCTGTGCTTTGAGCGCGAGGCGGAGGATATGCAGAAGATCATGAAGGCGATCACCGCCATCCGCACCCAGCGCAACGAGATGAATGTGCCGCCCTCTAAGAAGGCGAAGCTCTACATCGCGACCAAGGCGAAGGACACCTTCACCCACGGCGTGGAGTTCTTCAAGAAGCTTGCCTCCGCAAACGAGGTCGAGATCGACGCGGACTTTGACATCGACGGCGCTGTGACCGTTGTCACCGCAAGCGCAAAGCTCTATATCCCGCTCAACGAGCTGGTCGATAAGGACGCGGAGCTCAAGCGCCTGAACAAGGAGCTGGCACAGACCGAGAAGATGCTCGCTCAGGATGAGAAGAAGCTCTCTAACCCCGGCTTCATGGGCAAGGCGCCCGCCGCCGTCATTGAGAAGATCAAGAATCAGGCGGAGCGCGAGCGCGAGAAGCTCGCCCTGATCAAAGCGGCGATCGAAAATCTGAAATAGGCATTGATAGCAAAAAGCCTCCGATCCGCAACTTCGGAGGCTTTTGTGGTTTAAAAAAGGAGTACCTATGAAATATCTCATTCACCTATTTGCTGTGATCTTGCTGGTGCTGTTGACCGCCTGTAACAACTCACCAAAAGAATCGGATAACAAAGCAGGCGCGGCCGCACCCACGGGTGCTACAGAAGTATACATCGACGTCACCGACGCGCCGACGGAATCAGCAACCTTTGAAGATATAAATGAAAACGCATCCGCGGATGCGTCATCGGAAAAAGCACCCGAGGGTGCCGCGGGTGCCGCGAGTGCCGAGAGTGAGCTGATCGCCAATCAATGGAAGCTCTCAAAGCTCTACAGAGACGGCGAGGAGCGCCAAATTGATGTCGAATACGGCTCCGTAATCCGTCAAACAGGCGCGTACATCAAGTTCAATGAGGACGACACCTTCGAGTGCGTCCTCGGCATCCCCGGCTGCAAGGGCACCTATGCGGTGGAGAACGGCGACATCAACCTGCACATCACCACCAAGTTCGGCGCCAAAACCGAGGAATGCGACGAGTACGCGACTGTCAAGTGGGATCACGAGGCAGGCACCCTGTCCTTCGATTTCAACAACGTCACCAATGTGTTCACAAAGGGTAGTTGAGTTATAATAAGCCGCATCCTTTATGGATGCGGCTTGCTTTATACTGCTATTACTCTCCTTCACCTTCAACAACGCAAAGCACGAGTTCATTCCCGACTGAGTCTATCCCCTGTTTTCAACATCATCTACATATTATCTCAAAAACTTTTGCATACAAAAACGGCACGCTCAATCGAACGTGCCGTCATTTATTTGCTTATTCAGCGATCAGCTGTTGTTATCGCCCTCGCCGTGGAAGTAGACCTTCGCGTCGTCGAAGCCGCCCTCAACGGAGGTGCTGCATTCACTTCTCTCGGTCGCGCCGGGCTTGATCTCGGAGTCGTCGTCATAGCAGTAGTTGTAGTTGTGATCAACCAGCTTGCCGTTCTTGTAGAAGAATACGTCATACCAAACGTAATTCGCGGGAGTCTTGCCGTTATTGGTCAGGCTGACGATGACCTTGTTGGTCAGCTGGCTGACCTCAAGCGCCAGATCCTGGTCGACTGGGACTTCATAGCTGCTCAGGTCGGAGGCGACGACCTTATATTCATAGGAGTTAAAGTCCTCATCGCAGGAGAATTCCCCGCAGACGGTGGTGCCCTTCGCAACAGCGTCAATGTAGTTGCTGGTGGTGCCGACGTTCTTGCCGTCCTTGAAGAAGTCGACGTTGATATCGAGGTTGCAGTCCTTGCCGCTGTCGTTGGTGATCAGCAGATAAACGTTCTTGCTGTAGTCGTCGAAGAAGGGGATGCCCTCTACCTTGATACCTTCGCTGGCCTTGCTGTTCTTGGAAGCCTCGACCTTGACGTTGCTTCCCACGGGAGCACTGCTGGTGTCGGCAGCGCTGCTCGCGGGAGTGCTTGTAACGGGCTGTGCAACAGAGCTTGTCTGGTTGTTATCCGCCGCGCTGGAAACAGGAGCGGGAGCGTCGCCGTTTTTGGTGATCTTACGGCCGCAAGCGGTCAGAGCGGTCGCCGCCATCAAGATCGCGCATACGAGTGCGATTGCTTTTTTCATCATAAAAACCTCACTTTATTATTTTCTGATTCCTAAATGAGAAATCAATATAAAACAGAAACGATTGATAAATTTTCCGTTTCTTTTCGATTGTATTATAACATCTCGGTTTTATTATCGCAATATGTCCGCAAAAAAACTGACAAAATAACCTCAGAACGCCATCGGCAGTCCTGAGGTTATGGTCATTTTAGATAGTATCAACGGGTATTTTTTGCCGTTGATGGCTGTTTTTTATCTTCACACTTATATTCAGCGAGGATAGACCCCATCGATAACGCATGTCGGTCGCTTTCCTCAGTCTTCCTTGCGCGCGATCCGGATCCCCAGCACCTCGAGGGATTCGTCATCCACCGTGGAGGGGCAGTTGCTCATCAGCTCAGAGGCGTTCTGTACCTTGGGGAACGCGGTGACGTCGCGCAGGCTGTCGGCGCCGCAGAGGATCATCGCGATGCGGTCGAGTCCGATACCCATGCCGCCGTGGGGCGGCGCGCCGTACTTGTACGCTTCTACGAGGAAGCCGAACTTCGCCTCGATCTCCTCATCGGTCATCTTGAGCGCGCGGAACATCTGCTGTTGTAGTTCGTAATCGGTGATACGGATGGAGCCGGAGCTCAGCTCGGTGCCGTTGAGGGTCAGGTCAT